>JBCDJT010000055.1:0-29336 GCA_038747545.1 Bacteroidota bacterium | reverse complement strand
TCGCCGCTTGGCGCCGTCATTACAACGAGTCGCGCCCGCACAGTTCGCTCCGTTATCAAACGCCTGCTGCCTTCGCAGCAGCCTATTCAACCCCGGCGATGGCCTAACATAGCGACTGGCACTAAAAATAGGGGCAGGTCATCGCCTCCGTCGAATCTTGAGTCACGTCATTGGTCACGACGTAGTCCGTGCGCTCGGACGAGAGCGCCACCCGGAACAGCTTCACTTGGTGATCTTTGGGCATCTTCTTGAGGCGAACCAACCGACCAGTGGCCTGCTCGTGTTCGCTCCACGTTAGCCTATCGACACGCTGATAGCCTTCACCAATGCCCAAACTCACCTGACGATTCGTCTTGACGGGGCAGTAGTAGGTCTTGCCTAAACGCTCAATCTGCTTCCAAATCGGCATAGTTGCGTACCACGAGTCCATCAGCACGGTGCTGAAGCTGAGCCTCTTGTGGGCTACGGTATGGGTGAGCATCTCGCGTACATGACGCAGCTTGGTCTTGCCGTCAGTCTCGGGGGCGTAGATGCGGTAGTCGATCACCCAGAAGCGGTCGAGCTTCGGGTTGACATAGACACAGGTAACCACGCCGATGCCTTCGATAATGCCTTTGGCCGCCCCGCTCCACTGACGGCGAGCGGGTTCAATCTTGCTGCTGTAGCGTTTGTCAAGGACCGTGTCATCGAAGAGCAGGAAGCCGTCGGGGTGAGGCACGAGGTCGTCCTGTACGCTTTTCCAGAGGTCGCTCGGTGTGACGCGGTCGCCTCGTAGGTAGCGATTGATGGTGTCGTGGCTCCAACTTTGGAGGTGGTCGGCGAAATAGGTGAGGGTGTAGTTGATCTGGGTCGAGAGCAGGAATTGGCAGTAGTCGAGTCGGGTCATAGGCGTGAGTGGAAGTAAGTGGGGAGGCTCAATCTACGACGCCGTGCGTAAGTCCTGGCGTTGTCGCTTTATGCTCCATAGGGCTGGCGGTACAGCGATGCCGGTGCTAACTTCAGTCGTCCGCCCGTCGGCGGAGATGCGAAGCATGATGGGGGTGGTGCCATCCTTGCGCTTTTTGCTGCTGCGGATGACGAATTTGATGGTGGCCGTGCTCATGGCTGGCTCCTAACTGGGTGAATAGGATTAGAAGTGGTCCGAAATAGGTCCGAAAAAAGATCGGGGCTATTGCGGCCAGCCATTGGAAGGCGGAGCAGACGTGGACGACGGACAGCGTTTTCGGGCATATCATGCGCTACCTTACGCACGATGTCCACTGTCCCATCGTCCTACATCGCCCACCACCTCAAAACGCCCCAAATTAGCCGATGAGGCCGATTTGGGGCGTTACTCGTTTAGCGGGGTGGCATCATACGCGCCATCACCTCAAGGCACGCCCGCATGTTATGGTAGGGGCCTTTCCAGGGACCAACCTTGTCTTCCTCAAGCATAGGCGTACCATCCTGTGAGATACCCCAGAACCACTCGCCGTGCGTCCGGTCCAGGAGGTGTTGCTCTACGAAACGCCACGTCGTGGTGGCTTGCGTCAGGAACGCAGGGTCATGGGTCAGGTGGTAAGCATTAAGGCAGCCCACGATGGCCTCGGCTTGAGGCCACCAGTGCTTATCGGTGTCGAGGGGACCCTGCCCGTCTCTTTCGTTGAGCACCCCGCCGTCGCTGTCGAAGCCTTCGGCCAGCGTAGCCCGAGCCATGGTGACGATGCGCGACTGTACCTCTCGGAGCAGTGAGGCATCGTCTAGTAGCTCCGCAGCTTCGTACAGGAGCCAGCTTGCTTCGATGTCGTGACCGCACGAGACGGTGGTGTCCAGCGGTGCCCAGTCGAGGGCAAAGTAGGAGCGCAGGTGGTGTGTCTGGGCGTCGATGATGTGATCGAGAAAGAGGCGGAGCAGCAGCCGAAGGCGATGCTGGAGTCCGGCATCCGGCCAGATGCGGTAGAGGTTGGTGTAAGCCTCTAGCACGTGGAGGTGGGTGTTCATGCCTTTCGGCACGTTGCGGTCTTGATCGCTCAGGCGCATGTCGGCACGCGGGACCCAGGTGCGCGTGAAGCCCTCCAGATAGCCGCCATGCCGAGCATCCCAGCACCGCTCCACGCATCGATACAGTGCCACGGCCGCGGCTTGTGCGGCCTCGTGGCCTGTAGCACGGGCGTACTCGCTGTAGGCATAGATGGCGAAGGCCTGCGCGTACGTTTGCTTCTTGTCATCGATGGCGTGCCCGGTGTAATCCAGCATCCAGTACACGCCGTCGTGGACGGGGTCGCGGAAGTGCTTGTCGACGTACGCGTACGCTCGGTCAGCAAGGGCCTTGCACTTGGCATTCCCCAGCACACGGTAGGCAGCGGCGTACGTCCAGAGCAGGCGCGTGTTGAGGATCACGCCCTTGTCGGCGCGTGGGGCAACGACGCCATCCGACGCCATGCGCCCGATGAAGCCTCCGTGCCGATGATCGAGCACCCGCTGCGTCCAGAACGGCAGGAGGCGATCGACCAGCTCTGCCCGCATGACCCGGCTGAGCGTCGTGGCTGCATCAGTCATGGACTGTGGTCGCCGAGGTAGGCCTTGTTGCGCTGGATGAGTGCGATGCGCTGCTCAACCGAGGCCGCCGAGCGCAACGGATCGGGCGGCGTATGCTGGGCGTAGTCGAGCAACCGCTCCACCGACGTTGTGGCGACGTGCATGCGCGTGTCGGAAGAGGCGTAGTAGATGAAGACCTCGCCGCTCTCGCGGGCGATCCAGCCGTTGCTGAAGGCGACGTTCGACACATCGCCGACGCGCTCGCTGCCTTCGGGTGCGATGAGGTAGCCCGCCGGGGCATGTGTCACACGCCACGGCTCGTCGAGCGCGGTCACGAACAGGTAGAGCACATAGCGGAGCCCTGCCGCTGTGCCTCGGACGCCGTGCGCCAAGTGCAGCCAGCCCTCGGCAGTCTTTATCGGCGGCGGCCCCTGACCGTTCTTGCTCTCCTTGATCGTGTGGTACAGCCGCTCGTCGACGATGCGCTCTTCGGTGAGCACGGCGTTGGTCATGTCTGGGCAGGTGCCCCAACCGATGCCGCCGCCACTGCCTGCGCTGATAAAGCCATCCTGTGGACGTGTGTAGAGCGCGTACTCGCCATCAACGAACTCGGGGTGCAGGACCACGTTGCGCTGCTGCGCTGACGGCGTCTTGAGATCAGGCAGCCGCTCCCACGTTTTCAAGTCGTGCGTCCGCGCGATGCCACATTGGGCGATAGCGGAGGACAAGTCGCCGGGGCGCGCATCGGGGTCTTTGCGCTCGGTGCAGAAGAGGCCGTAGATCCAGCCGTCCTCGTGCCGCGTGAGGCGCATGTCGTACACGTTCACGTCGGGGTCTTCGGTCTCGGGCATGACTACCGGATAGTCCCAGAAGCGGAACTGGTCCACACCCGTTGGGCTCTCAGCGACGGCGAAGAACGATTTCCGATCCATGCCCTCCACGCGGGCCACGAGCAGGTACTTCCCGTCGTGCAGCATCGCCCCGGCGTTGAAGACTGCGTTGATGCCCATCCGCTCCATCAAAAACGGATTGCGCGATGGGTCGAGGTCGTAGCGCCATTCGAGCGGCGTGTGCGCAGCCGTCAGCACGGGGTTGCGGTACCGCTCGAAGATGCCGTTGCCGTCGAGGGCGACATTGGGTGTGCTCAGCAGGGCAGCGTGGTCTGCCTGTAGGCGGGCCAGGCGTGTGGCGAAGGAGGGTGAGGTGGATAGCATCCTAAAACGGTTAGAGTCTAGGCGGTGGCTACGCGGCGGTCGGTGGCATCGGGCGCCTCATCGACGGGCGGCGTGTAGTCGTTGGGGTAGTCTTGGAGGCGGTCGTACCAGTTCAGCTTCAGGAACGCTGTGGTGGCGATGATAACGGCGACGCTCACAAAGAGGGGGCGCCACGCTTCGATCACAAGCAGGATGCCCGTAGCCGTCAGCGCCGTTTGCCACACGATGCCCACCGCCACGTTGACCATGTCGCGCTTGAAGTCGCCGTTGCGCTGCACCTCGGGGTGCTCCGCCACCACCTGGTCGTGGATCGGCTTCCAGAAGCCCCACGGTCGCACCTTGAGGTAGAAGTTCTTCAGCACGGCCTCGTCGTCGGGCGGCGTCAGGTAGCTGCCCGCCACGCACCCAATGATGGAGACGACGAGGATGATGGGGAAGCTGTAAAGCGCGGTGAGGTCGGGCAGAAGGGAGGGCACGATCATCGCGGCGAGGATGCCGGAGAGCATGCCCCAGAAGTAGCCGTAGCTGTTGAAACGCCACCAGTACCACTTGAGCAGGTTGGCTGCCGTGTAGCCGCCATAGAGCGCCGCTACGATCCACTGCACCACGCTGTTGAGCGACTCGATCATGAACCCGAACGCCGTCCCGATCACCACCACCAGCACCGACGTAATGTAGCTCAGGTGGACGTACCGCTTGGGCGGCGCGTCGGGGTTGATGTAGCGCTTGTAGATGTCGTTGACGATGTACGCGGGCGCGGCGTTAACGGTAGCAGCAAACGTAGACATGAACGCCGCCAGCAGCGCGGCGATCAGCAGGCCGAGCAGGCCAGCCGGGATGAACTCGCGCATGGCGAACGGCAGCACCAGCTCAAAGTCGACGTCCTCGCCCATCGCGCCCAGTTGATCAGAGAAGAAGACCAGTGCCAGCACGGTGAGGCCGGCCACCAGCATGTAGCGCGGCACCAGCAGCACGGCGCTCACCAAGCCGCTCATCTTGGCGGCCTCCTTGGGCGTCTTGGCTGAGAGGATGCGCTGCATGTCGTAGTTGGGCGCCGGACCCGCCGCGCTCTGCAGGTAGCCCTTGAACAGCATCAGCATGAAGAAGAGCGAGAACAGCTCCCAGCCGTCGTCCGCGATCTTCGTGTTCGCCGCGTCCATGATGCCCGACCAGTCGAGGTCGAGCTGCCAGCCGAACCACAGCGACCGCCACCCCTCGGGGATGACGGCATCCAGCATATCCGGCGAGACCTGCCCCATCGCGATGACGCCCACGGCGATACACGCAATGGTCATGATGAAGAACTGCAAGACCTCGGTGAACACGACGCTGAACATCCCACCTTTCACCACATAGAGCGTCGTGATGGCCGTAATGATGACGCCGTACAGGTTGACGTTGACCGTAGGGTCGGCGGCGAGTTGGAACGGCAGGAACGTAGCGGCAAACTTGCCGATGCCGATGAAGCCGTACGCCAAGAAGCCGATGACGTTGAACAGCGCGAAGACGACTACGATGATGTGCGCTAGGTGCGCGCCCTTCGAGGTGCCGAACCGAAAGGTGATCCACTCGGCCCCGGTCATCACGCCGCTGCGGCGCAGCCAGATCGACAGGAAGATCATCAGGAAGATCTGGTTGAACACCGGCCAGAGCCACGGTATCCAGACGCTCTTCATGCCGTAGACGAAGAGCAGGTACACCATCCACATCGTCCCGCTGATGTCGAACATGCCCGAGGCGTTGGAGAGCCCGAGCATGTACCACGGGATGGTGTTGCCGCCGAGGAAGTAGGTGCGGATGTTCTTGGACGCCCGCTTGGCGATCACAAACCCGATCACCACCGTGACGACGATGTAGAGCCCGATGATGAGCAGGTC
The DNA here is from genome assembly GCA_038747545.1 of Bacteroidota bacterium. Taxonomy (GTDB): domain Bacteria; phylum Bacteroidota; class Rhodothermia; order Rhodothermales; family JBCCMF01; genus JBCCMF01. The sequence goes on along the minus strand of JBCDJT010000055.1, from coordinate 23,728 downwards.
AATGGTATGGAGGGCCATGCTGCCGCACGCTGAGAAAAGGAGGGGCGGCCAAGGTACTACATAGCGAGGACACGCGCGCTAGCCCATCACACATGCTCAACCCTGTGCCGATGCGTTTCGCCTTCGTGGCCAAGCAGGCTCAGCGCGCGCCCACGCCGTCCATCATGCGGCCAATGAACAGGTCTTTGTTCTTCATGTCGATGATGAACTTCCACGTGACCGTGCCGAACGGAAGCTGTGCCACGCCTTTCTCTTGCCCGATCGGGATAATGCCCATCATGGGACCGGGCTTGTGGGGCTTCGGCGCTTTGCCTTTCTGAGCCTTGATAAGATTTGCCGCTAGTTTCTGAGCCTGCGTCTGTGCTAAGGCACCCAGCTTGAGGTCAGGAAGGTCTGCCACATCGCCGAGCGCATAGAGGTTGTCTGTGTCCTTGACCCGGTAAAACGAGTCCACGCTGATCCAGCCCCGCTCGGTCAATGTGTGGCTGAGGTGGGGCTGCATAAACGCGGTGTTGGGTTTTACCCCGACGGCCATGTAGGTGAGGTCGGCGCTGATCTCTTCTCCAGACGCGGCGTCCTTGTAGCCGTCGCCATGAGGCATGTACCGTCGGTTGGTCTGTATCGTGACGCCGAGCGCGTTGAGCTGCTCCGTCGCCTTCCGCTGTGCCTTTTCCGAGTAGGCGGATAGGATCGTATCCCCAGCATCGGCCAGGGTAACCTGGATTTGCGGGTATTTGTAGGCGACGTCGCCCGCCAACTCGACGCCCACCACACCGCCTCCAATGATGAGGACGGACTTCGCGTTAGCCAACGTCTGTGCGGCCGTCTGCATCTCATCGTGTCGCGCCTCATAGGTCAGCGCCTCCACCGACTTCGCGATGGGCAGCGACGCATAGCTCGATCCTGTGGCGATGATCGCCGTGCTGAACCCAATGGTTTCGCCGTTGTCGAGCGTGGCCGCTTCGGTAGAAAGCGCTGTGACGCCTGCGTGTACGAAGTCGCCCTGCAAGAAGTCGGCATACTTGGCGCGTGGCTGGCTTTTCAGCGCATCGAAGTCGGCTACGTTGCGCAGCATGGCAAACGTGACCTCGAAGTAGTCTTTGCGGTCCACGAGCGTCACGGAGAACCCTGCTTGACTCAGTTCCTGCGCGAGGGTGGTACCTGCAAAGCCGCCGCCCAACACAAGAATATCTGTTGTTTTGGTCATGGTATCCTGCTTTTGATGTGATGCGTATGCTACATGCGTGTCTAAACACATATATGATGTCAACATACGCTGCTGCCGGGCATAACAGCAAGCGAAGGGGCACAAAAAGCGAAACGCCCAGACCAGCCTGGGCGGGCTAATCTGAGCGTTTGATGAGGTGACGGGCGGATTCGAACCGCCGTACAGGGTTTTGCAGACCCTTGCCTAGCCACTCGGCCACGTCACCAGATGTTGCACGCCCGGCAGGACTCGAACCTGCAACCTGCGGATTCAGGTTTGTGTCAGTTTCCTGACTCCCTGGACTATCCCTTCACCGTATTCCATTGGGAACGTAGGTGGCGGCCGTCTAGTCTCTACACCTTCCTCAAGTGCTGAGGCTTGGCTCGGGATTATCCTAGCTTTCGCCGTAGACTTCCCCGACTTTGACCGCTTACACGCTACCGATTTCTCAGCAGCGGCCCACTTTTGTAGAAGTCCGCTGCTCTATCCGGTTGAGCTACGGGCGCAGGACCTGTCGTTAAAGAACACGTAATGTGGTGTCGGGGCGGCCGGATTTGAACCGACGACCCTCTGCTCCCAAAGCAGATGCGCTACCGGACTGCGCCACGCCCCGATGGATGCCCGCTGTGCGAGCGGAGGCTGCGGCTTAAGAGCGCGCCGCCTTGAGTTCGGCCTGCACCTGGTCGGCGGGGACGAACTTCTGCGCGAAGCTGTACTGGCCGTTCTGCTTTTTGAACGCCACGACCACCTTCGCCATGTCCTTGTGACCAGCTTGGCGACCACGGTTGGTGCGCTGGTTCTTATTGACTTTCTTAGCCATGAGTCTTACTTGATTTCGCGATGAACAGTGTGCTTGCGCAGTACCGGATTGTACTTACGCAGTTCCAGACGGCCCGAGGTGTTGCGGCGGTTCTTCATCGTCGCATAGCGCGATGTGCCCGGTGCCTCGGTGCATTCCAGAATCACTTTGTGGCGAACGTCTTTGCTCTTTGCCATGATCTCGTTCGGTTAAAGCGGCAGTCAGGTTAGATGCTCACGCCGCGCTTGCGGGCGTCTTTCAGCACAGCGCTGATGCCTTTCTTGTTGATCGTCTTGATGGTCTGGGCCGAGACCCGAAGCGTGACCCAGCGGTCTTCTTCGGGGATGTAGAACCGCTTCTTCTGCAGGTTCACTTCAAACCGACGCTTCGCCTTGTTGTGGGCGTGCGAGACGTGGTTGCCGGCAACCGGTCCTTTGCCCGTAAGCTGGTCTTTGCGTGCCATGTCACGTGTCAGAGTCTGAGGTGCGCCGCAATCGGTACCGCACCAACGTGCAAATAAAAAGCCGCGCGATAGGGCGGCTAGAGCGGAGAAATATACGAACTCAGCCCGCTCAGATCCAGTTATCCACATTGTGGAAAGCGCTCGATGCACCGAAATCTCTGTGAAGCTCCAGAAGAAATGGGACGCTGACGCCCTCTTTCCACTCACGTATGCTCACCAAACCCACGACGCCCTCATGCCCGACATCTCCTCTACCCTTCGCAACGCGAAGACCATTGCCGTGGTAGGCGCTTCGCCGCGCCCAGGGCGCACCAGCCACAGCATCGCGCAGTACCTCATCGCGCAAGGCTACACGGTGATCCCCGTCAATCCGCATCGCGAGACGATCTTCGGCGTGCCATGCTACCCCGACCTGCAATCCATCCCCGCCGATCAGCGCATCGACATCGTCAACATCTTTCGCCGCTCCGATAAAACCGCCGGAGTGATACGCGATCTGATGGAGCGCATCGATGAGACCGGCGAGCAGCCCGTGGTGTGGACGCAACTCGGCGTGTCGAGCCGCGAGGCCACGCAGCTCATCGAAGATGCCGACCTGCCGTACGTGCATGAGCGATGCATCTACGTGGAACACATTGGCTTGCGCGCTTAACGCGTAGCCTGATCCGTTAATGTAGCGAAGCGGTCGCGCTCGGCACGGAGTTGCGTACGGATGCTGTGGAGGCGCGCATCGTCGTGTTCTGCGGTGGCGCTGAGCACGGCGTCGATGAACCACAGCTGGCGGTCGGGGCCTGCGCTGAGGCGTTTGCGGCCAGGCCCGCTCTCGAAGATGTTGGTGCCCGCCTCGAGCGCTTGGTTCATCGTCCAGAGGTTATGCAGCTTGTCGGCGAGGCTGATGGCGACGGCTTCGGCAGGGGCGGTCTTCAGGACGCCAACGTAATCGCGTTTCCTGTCGATCCACTTGCGGAAGGTGCCGTCTGCGGCAAAGGTGCGCTCGGTGACAGCACGCACGTACTGGGTGACGACGGGGCCAACCTCTGCTTCCAATTGCTCCGCCGAGAAAAAGTGACCGTCGCGGCTGGGGTCTTCGAGGAGGTCGTGCAGGAAGGCGGCGGCTACTGTTGCCTCGTCCCATCCCGCGCGCTGCACGGTGAGCGCTACAGCAGTGAGGTGCGCCATGACGGGTACGCGTGGCCCCATGCCATCTTCTCGATGAAAGGCGGTAGGGCGCCATCGGCTCTTGCGGTACGTGCCGTCGTGCCACTCGGCAGCCAGCTCGGCGGCGCGTTCTATGAGCGGGCTGAAGGCGCCCGTCACAGCCCGAGGACCTGATGCTGCGTGGTGTTGAGCGAGACGGTGGCCTGCAGCTGCTCGAAAAGATCGAGGCCGTACTTATTGGCGAAATAGAGGGGCGAGAGGCTGCGCTCTTGGGCCTTGCCCGCCGGGTACAGGTTGACCTGGGCTTTCTCGAACTGCGCCCGCACCTGCTCCTGGTTGCGCTTCTCGGCGCGCACCACGCGCTCCTTGTACCGCGCCCACTCCTTCATGAAGCTGGCCCGCGTGGCCTCGCCCGACCTCACTAGCGAGGCATCAATCTCCTCGACGGCGGGCTTGACTTGCTCCAGCGCGCGGTGGAGGTGGCTGCCCGCTTGCTTGAAGATGGCATCTATATCGAGGTCCATGTTATCCAGCACATAGCGGCGGAACAGCTTGTCGAGGTCTTCGGCGAGATCGGGAATCTCCAGCTCGTAGCGGTCCAGCACCTTCTGCACCTTGCTCTCGACGAGCGTGAGGCTGGCGCGCGGGTAGATCATTGGCATGGGGACGCTGGCCCAGGCGTAGACGTCACGGTACTGCGCGAAGTAGGCGGCTTCGCCGGGCCCGGCCACATACGCCACAGTCGGGAGGACGCGGTCTTGCGTCAGCGGGCGGAGGACGACGTTGGGACTGAACGCGTCGGGGTCATTGGCAAGGCGGTCGAGGAGTTGTGCTTGCGTGAAGCGGCGGTCGGTGCCGCGCAGGACGAAGCCGTCGCCTTCAGCGTCGAGTGGGAAGCGACCGTCGGCCTCGACGATGAAGAGGTTGGTCGGCTTGGTGTGGACCTGCGCGTGGAAGCGCTCGGCGATGCGGTCGCTCGTGGCCTCCAGCTTCGGATGGATCGTCTGGTAGCCCTCGATCTCTTGTCGGTAGAGCGGTGCCGCGATCTGCTTGAGGCGTGTGTCGTCGGATGAGAGAAACACCAAGCCCTGGCTCGGGAAGAACGCCCGCATCAGGTACGCGAAGGCGTCGAGGAGCGTGCGGCCGGGCTGGTACGCGTGGCGTACCGCCTCCATCAGCGCGGGCTTGAAATCCGTCGGTGGGAGCAGGCTGTCAAGTTCATCGACGACCTCGGTGATCTGGCCGGTGAGCACCAATCGCCCGACCGGGCCGAGGTTGCCGTCTGCTGGCAGCGCGTGGCCCGTGTAGGTGAGCTTGTGCGGCGCGTTGCCCTGCAGCATCGTCACGCTGGCGACTTCCTCGAAGTCGTGGTCGCCGCCTTCCAGCCAGAACACGGGGACCACGGTGCGCCCGGTCTCCTCGGTGAGGCGCTGTGCCAGCTGGATCGTGGTCAGCGTTTTGTACGGCGTGTAGAGCGGTCCGGTAAAAAGCCCCACCTGCTGCCCGGTGACCACTACCAGCGACTCAGGATCGCGGAGCGCTTCGATGTTGGCGCGAATGCGTGCGTCCATGCCCCACCGTGCGTTCTGGTCCAGCAGCATCTCGACGAGCGTATCGCGATCACGCGGCATGGCCGCTACGGCGTCGGCGGCCTCACGGCGGGCGTCAGCGCTGCGGTAGTCCCAGGCATAGAAGTCCTGCAGCGCGTCGAAATCCGACGTGTAGGCTTTGTAGAGTGCGGAGAAGGAGTCGAACGCATCGAAGGGCAGACATCGAACGTCGGCATCGAGGGCGGTGTCGGGCATGAATTGGGTCTCAGGTCGAAAAGTCTCAGGTCGGGAGGCGGCCAGGCGAATTGGCCTGCCCTGTGGCCTCAGGGTGCGCTTTTGGAGAGAGCCACGTCACGCATCCTTACCTCAGCAGCCATCGGCACGAGAGGACTTCACCAAAAACCGAAGCACGAGCCCCGAACGGCGAATCGCTAGTTCTGCTCGCCCTGCATCTGGTCGATCTTGTCGCGGAGTTGGGCAGCGCGCTCGTAGTTTTCTTCTTCGATGGCTTTCTGGAGCTGCGCTTTCATGCGCTCCAGCGGGTCTTTGGGCGCGGCGGCCTCCTCGGTCACGTCGCGGCTGACGGGCATCGGGGTGCCGTCGTCTTCAGTGGGGATGCCGGCTTCATCGAGCACGGACGGGGCGACGAGGATCTGGGCATCGACGCGCACAGCCAGGGCTACGGCGTCGCTGGGGCGGGCGTCGAGCTGGCTGTCGGTGCCGCCGTAGCTGTAGCGGATCTTGGCGTAGAAGGTGCCCTCGCGTAGTTCATCGACCACCACGTCGGTTACCTCAGCACCCACTACCTCGAACAAGTCCCGCAAGAGGTCATGCGTCATCGGGCGCGGCGTCTGGATCTTCTCCAACTCTAGGGCGATGGCCTGCGCCTCGAACGCGCCGATGATGATGGGCAATCGGCGGTTGCCCTCTACCTCACCCAGCACGAGGGCGTATGCGCCGCCGCTGGATGGGCTCGTAGAGAGGCCGATGATGTCAACGGGGATGTAGTCCATACAGAGGGTCCTAGAAGGGCGGTAGCGAGCGGTGGGGTGCGCTAGAGAGCCGCCTGTAACGTGTCCAAAAATACCTTGTTCTCGGCGCGGGTCCCGGTGTTCACGCGCAGGTAGCCGCGTAGTTCAGGGTACCCGCCCATGTTACGAATCAACACGCCCGCATCCGCTAGGCGTTGCAACATCGTATCGGCGGGGTGTGGCGTCTTGAAAAGGACGAAGTTGGTCTGGCTGGGCACCACCTCGATGCCGTCGATGGCGGCCAGCGCGTCGGTGAGCGCAGCCGTGTTGGTTTTCATCTCCGCGATGCGACGGTCGATGAGCGCGGGGCGGTCCAGGAGCGCCAGCGCCACGTGCTCGGCGAAACGATCGATCTGGAAGGGCAGCCGCGCCTTCATCATCTCCTGCATCACCTCGGGATGGCCGATGAGGTAGCCGAGCCGCAGGCCCGCTAGGCCGTACGCCTTCGAGAAGGTGCGCAGCGAGATCACATTCGGATAGCGCTCCAGCAGCGTCAGCCCGCTCACCTCGCGCGTGAACTCGATGTAGGCCTCGTCCACCACCACGATGCCCGGCGACGCGGCCACGATGGGCTCGATCTCCTCGATGGACATCGCCAAGCCCGTCGGGTTGTTGGGCGTGGTCAGCACCGTCAGCGCTGGCTGCTCGCGCTCGACGGCGGCCAGCAGCGCCTCGGCATCGAAGCTGAGGTCGGGGCGGCAGGGGACGGTGGTGAGGTCGGCGTCGAACAGCGCGGCGATCTTGCCCCACAGCGAGAACATCGGCGCGGGCAAGACGACCTTCGTGCCAGGGCTGATCATTGTGTAGCCGAACGTGTACATCACTTCGTTCGAGCCGTTGCCCAGCAGCAGGCTCTGCGCGCTCACGCCGTGCTTCTCCGCCAGCACATCAATCAACTCATACGGATGCTCGGTGGGGTAGCGGTTGACGTCCACGTCCATGAACGACGCCACCAGCTCGCGCTTGAGGTCGTCGGGTAGGCCGTATGGGCTTTCGTTCTGGTTGAGCTTGACGCGCAGGTCGGGGATGAGGCCCACGAGGTACGGCTTGAGCGCACGCACGGCCGGCCGGATGGCGTTTAAGGTCTCAGGTCTCAGGTCGGCAGGTCGGAGCGGCATGGTTAGGGTCTCAGGTCGGTGGGTCTCAGGTCAGCAGGTCAGTGGGTCTCAGGTCGATGCGGTGTGAACGTGAGGCTGTTCTGGTGTAGGATAGCAGTGAACTGTGACAGGGCACTAGGTCTAGTCGAAGTTCTGACCTTCGACTTTTGACCTTCGACTTTGCGACTCGCGCTAGCGATTCAGGTCCAAGGTCGACGCGGAATGAACGTGAGGCGGGTCTGGTGGTGATTGGGTAGGTGGCACACTGTGGGATTAGGCTAGACTTGCGCCGAATGAGGACCTTCGACCTTCGCCATTCCGACCTGCGACCCAAGCCGACGAAGCCGGACTTGAATGGCTTGCGCGTGGGCGTCGAGCGACTCGGCTTGGGCGAAGGCGACGATCTTGGCGCCGGTCTTTTCAAGCCGCTGCTGCGAATAGGCAATCACCGACTGCTTGCGGATGAAGTCGTCCACGCTGAGCGCTGAGGCGTAGCGTGCGGTGCCGCCCGTAGGGAGCACGTGGTTGGGGCCTGCAAAGTAATCGCCGACGGGTTCGGAAGAGTACGGCCCGAGGAAGATAGCGCCCGCGTGGCGAATCTGCGTCATCGTCTGCCATGGGTCGCGGGTCAGGATCTCCAGGTGCTCCACCGCGAGGTCGTTCATCATCTTGACGGCTTGGTCCATCGTCTCGGTGACGATGCACGCGCCGTAGTCGCGCAGGGCGGGCTCGATGATGGCGCGGCGCGGCAGCGAGGGCACCATGCGCGCGATCTCGCGCTGCACTGCCTCAGCCAGCGGGCGATGCGGCGTCACGAGAACGGCTGAGGCACGGGTGTCGTGCTCGGCCTGCGAGAGCAGGTCGGCGGCCACGTAGGTGGGGTCGGCGGTGTCATCGGCCAGGATGCCGATCTCGCTAGGCCCTGCCACCGAGTCAATGTCCACCGGGCCATAGACCATCTTCTTGGCGGCGGCCACGTACGCGTTGCCCGGCCCCACGATCTTGTCGACGCGTGCCACGCTGTCGGTGCCGTGGGCGAGCGCGCCCACCGCCTGGGCCCCGCCGACGCTGTAGACATGCTCCAGACCCAGGAAGTGCGCCGTGGCGAGCACAAGTGGGTGCGGCAACCCGTTGGGCTGCGGCGGCGAGACGAGGTGGATCTCGCGGACGCCCGCCACCTGCGCCGGGATGGCGTTCATCAGCAGGCTGGATGGGTAGAACGCCGTGCCGCCGGGCACGTAGAGGCCCACGCGGTCCATCGGCATGACGCGCTGCCCCAAGATGACGTCGTCGCCGTCTTCGGCAAACCACGACTGCTGCACCTGGCGCTGGTGGAAGCGGCGGATGTTGCCTGCGGCTTCGGCAATGATGGTGCGCAGGTCGGGATCTAGCGCAGCGTGGGCATCGGCGAGGGCTTGGGCAGGCACGCGGATAGCACCCACCGCCACGCCGTCGAACCGCTCGGTGTAGCGGCGGACGGCAGCATCGCCTTCGGCTTGCACATCGGCCAGGATGGTGCGGACCGCGGCGTCCACCTCGGGGCTGAACGACGCATTGCGGCCCAGGATGGTACCCAGCCGCTCGTGGCGCTCGGCGTAGTCAACAATCGGAATCATCAGCACGGATCGGAAGCTCAAAGCGCGCCCTATACCGCTGCTGCTACGCTTCGTTGCCGCGCAGCGCCTGCTGCAGCAAGAGCTTCACCAGTTTCTCAATCCGCACAGAGGTCTACCACAAGCTGCAGCGCCTACTTCGACGACTTCAGCTTGCGGTAGATAAACAGCACGAGTAGGCCGCCTACAATGGCGGTCATGAACGAGCCGAGGTTGAACCCGTCGACACCGCCGATGCCGAGGAGGCGCTGCCCGAGGAAGCCGCCCAGCACTGAGCCACCGATGCCAATCAAGACGGTGACGATCAGGCCTTCTGGGTCTTTGCCGGGCATGATGTACTTGGCGATGGCGCCTGCAATCAGGCCGAAAACAATCCAGGCAATGATGCCCATGGGAATATCCTGTAGTTGATGGGAAAGCTGAGAGGCCTCAAGGTACGCAAGCCGCTCCGAAGGTTGCGGGCCGCGGAGGCATAAGGCGAATAGAATCAAGGGGAACCATCGCCACCATCGTGTTTTGACGCTGCCTTGCTTCCACCAACGCATCGGACCATGGCGCAGAAGGCCTCGAAGAACCGCAAGAAGAACAAGAACCGCGCGCGCAGCAGCGCCCAGCCCACGCTGAATACGCCCATGGTTTGGGGCCTTGCCGCCGTGTCCGCTGTCGGCATTGCGCTGGCCAGCTACGCGCTGCAGACGACCATCGCCATCGAGGCGGGGGGCTTGGAAAACCCGAGCTCGTGCTCCATCAACGAGTGGATCAACTGCGACGCCGCGCTCGCTTCGAGCTATGCCTACCTGTTTGGCGTGCCTGTGGCCGGGTGGGGCATGCTGTTCTACGTGTTCGCCATCGGCGCGGCGCTCTACGCCCTGCTGGGGACCAACAAGGAACGCGGTGCTGGAGCCGTGGCTGCCGTCTTTGTACTGAGCATCGGCGGTGTGCTGTTCTCGCTGCTCAAAGCGTACCAGCTGGTTGACCTCGGCGTGCTGTGCCCCGTGTGCCTCGGCATGTACGGCGTCAATATCGGGCTGCTGATTGCGGCCTACAAAGGCCTCGGCAAGGGCTTCGGCGACATGGGCGGCTTCATCGGGAAGTACCTCTCCAGCTTCACAGGCAAGCCTGCCGGGCTCAGCTTCGACCCGCAGCCGCTGCGCTTCGGCGTGATCGCGCTCGTCTTCTTTGTGCTGGGTGGTGGGCTGATGAACCGCTACGAAGCCAACGCCAAGGCCGATGCGGGCCTATCGCAGATCGACCTGGACCGCGCGCTGCAGCTGCACTACCGCCAGGAGGCCAAGGAGATGATCATCCCCGAGAGCGCTGCGCTTTGGGGTAACCCCGATGCCAAGGTCAAGATCGTGGAGTTCAGCGACTTCGAGTGCCCCGCGTGCCAGCGTGCCGCCTCGCACATCCGCCCGATCCTGTACGAGTACCGCGATGACATCGCGTTCTACTACGCACACTATCCGCTGGACCATGCCATCAACGACTCCATCACGCGCCCGCTGCACGTAAACGCGGGTCTCGCGGCCATTGCCACCGAGTGCGCGCAAGACCGCGGCGAGTTCTGGGCTTTCCACGACAATTTTTTCGAGAACCAGCGTCGCCTCAGCCGCGGCCTGTTCATCGAAACGGCCGAGAAGCTGGGCATTGACCGCGCCGAGTTCGAGGCGTGCCTAGATGACCCTGCTATGCGCGAGCGCGTGCGCGACGAGATCGCGGCCGGCAACGCCATGGGCATCTTCCAAACGCCGACGCTCATGATTGAGGGGCGTGATGTGGACCTGTGGAACAACAGCGCGGTGATCCGTGGCATCATTGAGCAGGAGATGGCGAGCAACTAGCCCGGCGGTGCGCACGGGTTGAGCGGGTCACCACAGGGCTGACGCTTGGCGCTTCTCCGGCGGAAAGCGACGGCCCAGCCGCGTAGTTTTCGAGGCCCCTCCAGCAGGCCACAGGCTTTTCTGTGTCAATTTTGTATCGCGTCTCAGGCTGACGCAGAATCTCAAAAGGGGATGCTGGCCGCGGCGGCGCTCCTGGGTAAAACGGCTTTTTTGAGGGCGGATATGCGGATTTCGGAGCAACATTAAAAGCGGCATGCCGTTTGTTTGGGAGCCTCGTGACGAGTTTCAACCCCACTACAGTAACGGCTCACCATGGAAACACCAACAGTTGCCTTCGCACCCAAGATCTTGTCGGGCATCGACACGGTCGACCAATACTGGGGCGGCATGTACCGCGGCGGGTCGTACCTGCTCTACGGGCGTGCCTCCAGCGGCCGCGGCCTCCTGACGTTGCTCCACGCGCAGATGGGCGTCATCTTGGAAGAGACCAGCGTGTTCATCTCGGTGCGCCGGCCCAAAGACCTCATGATCGAGGCGGCCTCCATTGGGTTCAACCTCTGGCAGGCGCACGAAGCGGGGCTCGTCAAGCTCCTCCGCATCCCACCCATGCTCAACGAGCAGCAGGTAGGCGACGACGGCCTCGAGAAAGCCATCCAGGACCTCGTCAAGATCATCAGCGAGCACCAGCCCAACCGGCTGGTCATCGACGACTTCACGCCGTTCATCAAGTTTCGGTCGTTCGAGCGGATGAAGAAGGCCTTCATCTACATGCTGGAGCAGATCGACTCGCTCGACACGACCATCACACTGGTCATGGCCGAGCCCAACAGCACCGCCGCCCAGCGCATCGTAGGCTTCATGCAGAAGCAGGTGACGGGATCGATCCACATTGAGCCGATGGACGATGCCGACCCGAACTCGACGCTGCGCCGCATCACGCTGGTGCCCAACATCGGGCACATCCGCCACAAAGAAATTGCGAACTGGGACTTGGCCAACCTCGTGGTGCCGGAAGACGCGTCGCTCGGCGCGCCCGAGCCGCTGGTGGCCCGTCCCGTGATTCAGCGCCCCGCCTTCACCGAGGAGCCGACGCCCGCCTTGGGCCAAGCGCAGGTGGAGGAGGCGCCGCAGGAGCCCATCGCCCTGCCTGAAGCTACGCTGCCGCCCGCTGAGCCAGCACCCGCTATCGACTTTGAGCTGCCAGACTTCGGCGACGAAGACGATGAGATGAGCTTCTTTGAGAACATCTGGAACGACGACGAGACCGCGACGGAGGAGGCGCCTGCCGAACCCGAAGCCATTATCGAGACGACTGGTGAAACGCCCGTCGAGCTCCCGCCCGCGCCCGTCAGCATCTTTGAAGACGACGCACCGGACGAAGACGTGCCGCCGCCCGCACCTGCGCCGAGCGCAGGCTTCACGAGCCGCGCCATCCCGCTGGGCCGCAAAGCCCGCGAGGCCGATACCGTGCCGCCGCCCGCGCCTGAGCCCACGCCTGCACCCGCTGTGGCCTACACGCCGCCGCCAGCCATGCCTGTGGCGCCCGCGCCTGAGCCCATGCCTGCACCTGTGGTGCCTGCTATGGACCCGGCCACGCTCCGCGCCGACACCTCGGCGCCGCAGCCCGTGCCCACGCCGACCCCTGCGGGCCTCAACCGCTTGCAGCACACCGACCGCGACGCCTTCCGCGCGCGCCTGCAGCAGCATTTCCACCGCCGCGACGTGGCCGACACGCCGTTCCTGCTCGTGGCCATGCGCATGGACCGCAGCGAAGGCCGCACCGCGCGCCCGTTCGACTTTGAATTCATCCTTGACTTGGTCAACGACTCGCTTCGGGCCCAGGACGACTTGCTGGTCGATCTGGAGCGCGAACGCCTGATCGTCCTGCTCGCCGACAGCAAGCCTGACGAAGCCCAGCGCTTCTTCGCTCGCCTGAAGGCCCGCCTCCGCGAGGAAGCGCCGACGCAGGCCGACCACCTGCTCCACTCGGTCTCGGCGATTGTCGTGCCCGATGGACGCCCCTTCCAAAACGCCGAGGAGTTTCTAACCTACGCCCTCGACGAAGACTAACCCCGACCGCTCGCTGCGCCCCCAGTTCCACACTGCCAGGTGACCCTCCACACGTCGCCACTACCCACGGAGCGCAAAAGGCCTTACGAAACCTGGACCTGTCATGGTACTGCTACGCTACCTGACCTTGGGTGTGCTGTGTCTATGCGTCACGCTCACCGTCACCACGCCCGCCTGGGCCCAAGAGCTGCCGACCGCCAAGGATCGCGCAGAGCAGGCGATTGCGGCTGGTGAATACGACCGCGCCCTGGCGGCCTTGCAAAGCGCTATGGGGCCCAACTCGACGAACACCGAGTTGCTGCTCTTGCGCGCCCAAGCCTACGAAGGGCAAGACGACTTCGCCAGCGCCCGTGCCGACTATGAACGCGTGCTTGCCATCGACGGCAGCAACGCTGTGGCGCGCGAGGGCCTCGACCGCGTCTCGCAAGGAACGAGCCGCCAGAACCAGGGGCGCTTGGATGTGCTGCGGCAGCGCCTGCAGAACAACCCGGATGATCTGAAGCTGCGGCTGCAGTTCGCCGATGCGCTGTTCGAGGCCGAGCAGTTCCGCCAAGCCGCGCAGCAGTATGGCATCTATCTCGAAGACGTACAGGGCGCCCCCGATATCATCCAGCGCTACCTCGTGGCCATCGCCCAGTACGAAGGCGATGACGCTCTAGGCGAGCGCGTGGCTCTCGAATACCTCAGCTACTACCGCACCGATGACGACCTATGGATGCGCCTCGGCTACTTCCGCCTGTGGCAAGCCAAGTATCCAGATGCCATCGATGCGTTTGAGCAGGCGCTGCGCCTCAACCCCAACAACCGCGATGCGCAGCGCGGCCTTGCCATTGCCGAAGACCCCGCCACGCTCGAAGGCGGCGGCGAGGCGTTTCCCATCGATGTGCTCACCGCCGAGCTGCGCGACGACCCCTCGCAGGACGACAAGCGCTGGGAGCTGATCGAACTGCTCATCGGCGCTGGCCGCTTCTTTGAGGCGCAGCAAAACCTGGAGTTCTTCCAGTCGCGCTACGGCGACGAGACGCGCTGGCAACAGCTATACAACCTGACCGTGGCTGAGCTGGCCCGCCGTGCCGGACCGGGCGGAGTGGGTCCTGTGGGCGACATTGTAGACCGCCTGCAGGCTGACTTGCGCCGCCGTCCTGCACAGGATGAAAAACGCTTCCGTCTCGCCCGCGAACTCGCGAGCCGCAGCCGCTTCTTCGAAGCGTACGAGACGCTGACCGAGTACGAACCGTTCGTAGAGCGCTACGGCGACGATGACCGGTGGCTGCGCGCCATCGTCGAGATCGACGATGGGTTGATCCGCCTCACCGGCGAGAGCCCCATCTTTATCGTGGACCGGCTCACGTACCGCCTCCGTTTCGACCCCGGCAACATCACCACGCGCTATGCGCTCGTGGACGCGCTGCTCGACAACGACCGCGTCCAGGAAGCCTTCGATGTCATCGTGGTGGCCGAGGCGCAGGCGGGCAACACGCCGGAATACACCAACCGTCTGCAGGTCATCAATGCCGAGCGCCAGCGCATCGCCGCGGCGCGCATCGTAGAGCTGGAGAACCAGCTGGCCCGCAACCCGGAGAGCACCACCGCCCTCCGCGAACTGATTGCCAACTACCTTGTGGTAGGCCGCTCGCGCGAGGTGCTGAGCCTCTACCAGCGCTACCTGACCGCCGCCCACGGCGATGACACGCTGCGCCTCCAGTACGCGCAGGCGCTTCGCCAGAACGGCTTCTTCGCCGACGCGCTGAACCAGATCCAGATGTTGATCCAGCGCAACCCGGCCAACACCGAGTTCAAGCGCCAGTACGCCATCACCGCCATCTCGTCGGGCCAGATCAGCCCGCTCGCACAGGAATACTTAGACGAGGTGCTGGAGCGCAACCCGAACGACCCCGAGGTCATCATCGAGCTGGCCGCCCTCCGCCTGAGCCAAGGCGATGTCTCCGAAGCCGACCGCCTGCTGCGCAGCGCCTACCTCACGGGCGACATGCGCTACCGCGATCGCCTCGAAACGCTGTCGCAGCTGATTGAGCGCGAGTTCATCCGCGCCGAGGAAGACGAGCATACCGCCGTCCTCAACGAGGCGCAGCGCTTGGCCAAGCTGGGGCAGTACCGCCAGTCGATCGAGTTCTACGAGCGCTACTTCAACCTGAAAGGCGGCCGCCGCACGCGCACCGAGCTGCGCCAAGTGGCCGACATCTACTCGGCGGCACGCGACTTCCGCACGGCGCTTGCCATCTATGACGAGCTGCAGCAGCAGTTCTACGAGTATGAGATCGAGAAGGAGATCGCCAAGAACCAGTACTACCGCGCCGACTACGCGGGCGCCATCCTGACGCTGGAAGGCATGCTCCAGGAAAACAACAGCGACTACGAGGCCTGGCTGCTGCTGGGCGACTCGAACCGCGAGCTGGAGCGCTACACGCAGGCGATGCTCGCCTACGAGACGGCCGAAGAGATCGCTGTCGATTCGCGGCTAGCGCGGGAGCGCATGGTGCAGCTGGGCAGCTTGCTCAACGTGAGTAGCGGCGGCAACGACTACGCCAGCGTGGTGGCGCCTGTGGCTTCGGCTACGGTGGCCCGCGGCGGCGGCACCAACTACGAGAACTACATGCAGGGCATGCTCGCGCAGATCACCATCCCGGCACCTGTGGTGCTCTCGGCAGGGATCCGCTCGCACTTCATGTCCGGCACGCGCCGGCTGATTGCCAACTCGGAGACCACGCGCGGACGCATGAATCAAGTATTCGGCGGAGCCTGGATCGACCTGACACCCCCCGTCTCGTTCGAGGTGCAGTCGGTGATGGCGCCCTACACGAATCGCATCACGCTGGAAGGCGGGATCTTCGACTACGAAGGCGGCCGCACCGTGCCTTATGGCGAGGCGCGCTACTGGCGCCAAGAGCGCGGCTTATACACCGCCTCGGTGGGCTTGCGCTCAACCGAGGGTGCGCTCGAGCTCTGGTCGCCCGCAGGCGGCGAGTTTCAGCTGCGTCTCAACCAGTTCGACGTGCGCGGCAGTACCGCCGCCGTCCTGCCTGATTCGCTCGTGAAGCTCAGCGGCGTCGTTGCGTTCAACTTCGTCAGCGACGACTTTGGTCTCAACAGCGCGGGTGGCAGCAACTTCGGCACCAACGTCATCTTGGATGCCTCGTACCGCGTGGTGCCCTACACGCACCTCGGCCTCAATTACTACCAGTTGGCCTATCGCGACCGCACGGACATCTACTTCTCGCCGCGCGACTACCAGAGCTATGAGCTCTTCCTGGAGTACGAGCGCGAAGCCCTCCGCAAGTGGTACGTCCGTGTGCGCGGCGCCGTGGGCATCGTGGCGCGCAGCGGGGGCTTTATCAGCCGCCGCATCGAGGCCGACTGGATCTACCGCTTCAACGACAGCTTCTCGTTCAACCTCAACGGCAGCGTCGGCCAGTCGTCGCGCCAGCTGGGGCAGCAGGTCGCCTTCGACGAGTACAATACCTTCATCCTGTCCGGTCAGCTTTACTGGACCCTCTGATCCGCCGATTTTAAACTAGCTAGCTAGACAGGCACCGTTTCCGGGCTTTCACCATGGCGAACCAACCGAATCCCTACACCGACCCCAACGCTTCGACGGCGCTCATGCCGCGCCCTCAGGCGCCGCAGGGCAGCACTGTGCCCGCGCCTATCCGCCAGGATGTGGTGCGCGTGCCTTTCATGCCTGTGAAGCCGCCCGAGGAGGAGATCTACCGCGTAGACTCGAAGCGCAAGATCGTACGCCGCATCGTGGTGTACGGACTCCTTTCACTCTTCCTGGGGCTGCTGGTGTTCGTCTTCATCGAGAAGCGTCCCGCGTTTCTGCTGGACATCCCGTACATCGGTCCAGCCATTGAGGGCGTCTCGCTGAGCTGGAGCGGCCTGCTCGTCTACTCGTCGATCGTGGCGCTGGTGCTCTTCCTCTGTATTCTGCTCTTCCGCTACTTCGCGCTGCTCAACCTGGCCTACGTCAACACGGCGAAGCACGCAGGGGACACGGCCGAAGGCTCGAACTTCACGCCGCCCATCTCCATCATCGTGCCCGCCTACAACGAGGGCGTGTTGCTGCGCGAAACGGTCATGTCGCTGCTGCAACAGGACTATCCGCAGTTCGAGATTGTGATTGTGGATGATGGCTCCAAAGACGACACCCGCGCCATTGCCAACGAACTGATCGGCCAGTACAGCCACATCACAGTGAAGCTGGTGGAGAAGGAGAACGGCGGCAAGTCGACGGCGCTGAACGCGGGCATCCAGGTCTGCACGAGCGACTTCGTGCTCTGCGTGGACGGCGACTCGCAGCTCTCACCCAACACGCTGCGCAGCTGCATCCACCACTTTCTCGATGAACGCGTGGGCGCCGTGGCGGGCAACGTGAAGGTGATGAACCGCAACAACCTGTGGACGACCTTGCAGGCCCTGGAATATGTGGAAGGCCTCAACATGGCCCGTGCCGCGCAGAGCTCGCTGAAGCTGGTGAACATCATCCCCGGCCCGCTCGGCATGTTCCGCAAGCAGGCCATCGTGGAAGCGGGCTGGTACGACTCTGACACGTACGCCGAAGACTGCGACATCACGCTCCAGCTCATCAGCGACGGCTGGAAGGTGGAGTACGAGCCGGATGCCATCTCGTTTACCGAGGCGCCCAACACGCTGCCAACGCTGCTGAAGCAGCGCTACCGCTGGACGCGGGGCATCCTGCAGGCCATCCGCAAGCACAAGGGCCTATTCCGCGTCAAAGACGGCAACCTGGGCGGGGCCGTGGTGATGTACCTCATGGCGTTCGAGTCGCTTGTGTGGCCTGTCATGAACATCTTTGCCAACCTCTACTTCGTCATCATTGCTGGCGTGTTCGGGCTCAGCTCGTACCTCGTCTTCTGGTGGCTCAGCCTCACCATCCTCGACCTCGTGGCCGCCTTCTACTGCGTGGCCGTGGAGAAAGAGGAAGTGCGCCTGATCTTCTACTCGATCTTCTACCGCCTCTTCTTCATCCTCATCATCGATGTCTGTAAGACCTTTGCCACAGTGGAGGAATTCCTCGGCATCGGCATGACCTGGGGCAAGCTCCAGCGCCTGGGCAAGGCGGCCTGATGAGGCGGCAGGTCCGTTTCGAGCGCCATCCTTCGACCTGGGGGATGGCGTTCTTTTTATCGGTCTGAAGTCGAAAGGTCGCAGGTCGAAGGTCTTGGCTTGACCAGGAGATAGCGAACAGACCTGAGACCTGAGACTTTCCGACCTGAGACCCATCACAAAGCGTAACTGTATCAAAACACACAAAATCGAGCAATACGCGCTATTTTAGTCGTAATTGACTACTATGGCACAATGCTTGAGAAAGCACTTCTTGAACTGTCACTCCCAGTGGATCATCCACGCAGCGCACTGAACCCATGGAAATCGTCCCGATTCTCTCGACCATCATCCTGATTGGTACGATCATCACTTTTGTCCTCGCGATCTTCGCCTACATCATCTACAAGCGCCGCGAGCGCAGTGGTGGTGGCGCTGGTGGTGCTGCTCCGCAGCCGCAGCCGCATGTGCTGGTCACGCCGCAGACGCAGGCCCAGCCGCTTCCGCAGGCCCAGCCCGCTGCCAACTACCTGCCGCCCGCACAGGGGCAGACGGTGACGCTGCAAGACAGCTACAGCCAGCCGTATGGCACGCCGCAGTATGCGCAGCCGTCGGTCTCGGTGAACGTGGAGCAGGGGCAGCAAGAGCCGCCCGTGCAGGTCAACGTGCAGAGCCAACCGGCCCGCGCGCTGCCGCCCGCGCAGCAGCAAGGGCAGACGTTCTGGCAGGACCAGCCCGGTTACGCGCAGCAGCCTGCGTACGCCCCGCAACAAGGCTACCAAGAGTACCGGGAGCAGCCGTTCCAGCGCCAGCCGTTGCCGCCTACGTCGCAGCCGCAAGGCGAGACGCCACAGGCACGCCTCAACAACGAGGACGACAAAAATGACGCCTGGCTCTAACGCCCTCTCCGTAGCCTGAGGCGCGCCCCACAGTCTGGCGCCTTGGCTATCGCTTTCATCCTTCTGCTCTCACCGGCCGTGCGTTGTGCGGCGGTTCGAGCCTCCCTCATGACCATCCGCCGCTAGCATCCCATGGCCCGGTTCGACCTAGAGCGCGTCAATGGTGTCTGGTTCCTCTCGCTTGGAGTGACCGCCATCGCCGCTGGCATCCTGATCTACATCCTCCTGTTGGAGAGTGTGCTCGGCGCCTTCAGCATCCGTGAAGCCAACCCGTTCCGCTTGGCCGACCAGCAGGTGGCCCGCGTGGCCATCCTGGAGAGCGACAACACCCGCGATGCCATCCTCCGCATCAGCGCCGAAGGCAACACGGCCATCGTGGATACCGCCGTCGCCATGTGGAGCCGCTACCTCTCGGACCGCGCCGTCGATGTGCGCTACGACGTTATCGCAGACAACGTCCTGGAGAGCGGCGACATCGAGAATTACGACTTCATCGTCCTGCCATCGGTGACGGCGCTCAGCGATGCCCAGATCAGCCGCATCCGTCAGTTCATGGACCGAGGGGGCAACATCTTGGCCACGTGGACGACGGGCATCTACCGCCCCGACGGCACGTGGCGGGGCTGGGGCTTCATGGAAGACCTCTTCGGCGTGCGCTTCGAGGGCTTCGTGGCCCGCGGAAGCGGCGGCAACTACCGCATCCGCCGCGACACCTTCCCCGGCTTCACGCCCGAAGGCATCTACTACCCGCGCCGCTACTTCAGCGATGACGCCCTGGCCGACTCGCTCGGGCTCTCGGGCAACACGGGGTTCGACGCGGACCGCAACGCGCGCCTCCAGCGCATGGAGCGGATGCAGGCCGATGCCGCCAGCTACAACTTCGGGCCCCTCCGCGGCTACCGCTGGGCCGAAGACCTCGACCCCAACCGCCGTCCGCCCGCTGACTTCGCCACCGCTGACACACTGATGGCCAACCTGCGCGGTTTAGACGGGCGGATGTCGCGGCAGCGCGCCGTGGCCGTCACCTATTATACGTGGGTGGGCAGCGCCACCGAGGATGCCATCCGGCCCTACCCTGTTACAGGCAGCGGCATCCGGCGCGTCACCTTGCGCGGCAACACACCCGTGACCGGCGGCATCCCGCCCGGTTACCGCGCCAAGGTACAGATCTACAACCAAGCCGTGAAGCTGCGCGTGGTGGAAGACCGCACATACACGGCTGGCTTCTGGTATGACTTTGCCACCGAGACCGGCTTGGTCGAGGACGAGGTCGCCACCTCGGCAGGCATCGTCTACGGCAATTACGGGCGGGGCCGCTTCGTCTACATGGGCTTCGAGCGCGACGCTATCGGCTTTGACGCCAACGACGACGAGGACAACGAACAGATGTCCCGGATGATTGCCAACATCGTCAACTACCTGCGCCGCCAGCCCGTCGGCTGGGTTAACGACTGGCCATTCGACTCGCTGCGTGTGCATCGCCCTGCCGCGCTGCTCGCTGGCATCGGCGACGGCGACGAGGCCAATTTCGACAACGTAGCCCGCATGCTCCGTCAGGCTGACGTGGAAGGTAGCTTCTTTGTACGGCCCGACATGATGAACGGCCTGGAAAGCATGATCCAGCGCCTGCACGCCACGGGCGACGTGGGCGTGCTCGACGACCTGATGTACAACCGCGATGGCACCATCGACGAACAAGCCGACCGGCTGAGCCGCCTCAAAGGCCTGCTGGAATCGATGGTGGATGTAGAAGCCGACGGCCCGGTGGTGGGCTACCGGCCGGACCGCCCTGGCCAGCTGGGACGGCCCAGCAACAGCAACACGATGTCGGCACTGGTGCGGTCTGACTACGAATACTTCCTGCCCGACTCCGTCGGCCGCATGCTGGCGCCGAAGGTCATGGGGCAGCCGTTCGAGACCCTCACCCGGTTCGGCTTCTCCGCGCGTGGCGACAAAGACATCCTCACCGACGGCATCAGCGATCCCGGTGGCGCGCTCTTCAGCGAAGACATCTTCCGCACGTCGTATGAGAATAGCCTATACGTCTTGCCGTATTCGTCGAGCCTGATGGCCTCGCCCGCTAACATGAGCGCCCTCAGCGCCGTGGTCGACCAGCTGAAGGCCGAGCGGTTCTACATCGCCAGCGGCGCCGACTTGGAAGACTGGTGGCGCATCCGCCAAGGGCTCCGCGTGGACGTGGAGCGGCGCGGCGACGCCCGCGTGACCGTGCGCCTCACCAACGGCAACAGCGTGCCCGTGGAGAACATCGCCATGAGCGTGGCCCTGCCTCGCGCCGTGGGCGATGTGCGGCTGCGCACCGAACTGATTGGCACCGAGGTGCCCAAGCGCTACTTCACAGAGAACCGCAACGTGGTGGTGCTCCACTTCCGAAGCCTCGACCCCTTGGACTCGCGGGTGCTGCAGCTCGACCTCATCGACCCCGTCAGCGAACGCCCGATCTACGCCGACAACTAGACCTTACGGATGCGGCGGTCCCCCAGCCGCCGTGTCCGCACAGTACCTGTACCCCACATTTCCTGACCACTTCTTCTTTCCCACACCCATGACGTCTGCTCACGCTGTTCCCACGATGACCGCACGGTTGGTGCGTCGGTTGGCGCTTTGCTGCCTGACGCTCATGCTGGTGGCGCTCGCCCGCCCCGAGGCCGTGCGCGCCCAAGCCATCAGCCTAGATGTGGAGCTCTCACACCCTGCGCCTGTCACGGCCAACCGCCTAGCCACCTTGCGCGACGCCGGCGTGGCACCCGTGGCGGTGCTCAACTCGAAGCATACCGAAGACCATGTACCCGGCGGCGAGGACTTCGTAGACTTGGCCGTGGAGAGCTGGGAGTACCTGCTGCTCGGCCTGCGCATGCCCTATGACATTCTGGACGACCGCGAGCTGGCGCGAGGCGTACCCGAAGGCACCCGTATTCTGGTGCTGCCCGCTGCCGAGGCCCTAAGCGGCTCGCAGAAGCGCAGCGTCAAGCGCTTCTTGGAGCGCGGCGGCGGCGTGATCGCCTCCGGGCTCGTCGGCTTCTTCACCGAGCGCGGCACCGTGGCCGAGACAGACTTCTTCGAGGAGGTCTTCGGCGCCACCTTCGTACCCGACTTGCCGCCGCAGCCCTTCGGCATCCTGCAAGCCCTGGATGGCGGCCATCCGCTCACCGACGGCCTGCCGATGGCCTATCGCCTCAACCTGACCACGCAGACGCCCGTCGGCGCGGTGCTGCCTACGACCTCGACCGCTGTAGGCCGCCCCTTCCCGTACCAACCCATCGATGCCGACGTGGACCCGTTCCAGTACCTCACCATGGTGCTCTACGGCGAGTCGATGAACGGCCGCGTGGCGTGGTTCCGCTTCAACCCGCAGGATGTGGCGCGTGAGAAAGAACAGCAAGCCGTGTATCAAGGTATGGTCGTCAACGCGATGGCGTACGTGGGCAAGGTGGTGTCGATGGCCGTGCGGCCGTGGCCCAACGGGCGGCAGTCCGCCACGGTGATGACCGCGCTCCCGCTCGTGGGCAAAGGTCCCGAGTTCGTGGGCGGCATCCGCAACACCATCGATGCTTTCCGCCGTGCGCAAGTGACGGGCTCGTTCTTCGTCACCACTGACGAAGCCTCGCGCCACCTCAGCCTCGTGCAAGAGCTGGCCAGCGTGGGTGACGTGGGCATCTCCTCCAGTAGCGACTTTGTCCTCAAGAAGCTGCCCCTGAACCAGCAGGTGGAGCGCATCCAGTCGGCCATCAGCGCGCTTGCGGGCGTGGGCGACAACGTCATCGGCATCTATCCGCCCGGCGGCTTCTACGACGACAACACGCTGCGCGCCGTCCAGCAGACCAACCTGCGGTACATGCTGCAGCCTGCGCCGTACGAGAGCGCCGCGCCCAACTTTGTGGACCGCTTCCTGCGCGCCGACTTCCGCGAACCGCTCGACGAGATCGTCTTCCGCCAGCCCGAGCGCCAGTTCACGGGCTACGGCGAGCTTCAAACCAACGCCGCCGACGTCAACCGCACCGTCGAGTGGGAAGAGCGCGTCGGCTACTACGGCGACTACACCAGCGCCGACAACGTCGAGTTTGTCGAACTGCCCGACCCGGTCGGCAACCGCTACTTCGAGCGCTCCGACAACGCGTTGGACCGCACCCGCCGCGTCCGCGTCAACCGCTCGCCGGACCGCCGGATGAGCCGCATGCCCTATCGCCAGCCCGACGACACGATGGCCGTGGCGATGGCCGAGGTGCCGATCAACATGATGCCCAGCCGCATGACGCTGGCGGATCGTGAGGCGGCCCGCCGCGCCCGCATGCGCATGGACGAGAACGTGAATGTGTACGAGGAAGAGGGCGTCCTGACGGATAATCCCAACCCTGGCGTGCCGTCGTGGCGCGCCGAGCGCAACCAGCTCCTCAGCACGGGACGTGTGCTGGGCGAGGACTACAACTTCACCCGCATCCGCCGCGACCCGCGCCTCAACGTAGCCGAGAACCAGCTGCGCGATGAGGAGACCATGCGCATGATGGGCAACGTCGACGGCAGCATGAGCGAAGGCAGCATCGACGACCGCGCCTGGATGCAGCAACCCTTGCTGTTCTCCATCACCGGACGCGACGACTACGCCGTCATCACGGTCGAAGGGCTGGAAGGGAGCCCCGAGGCCCAGCTCGGCGCCTACCAGCGCGACTTCACCGACATCCACAATGCCGCTGGCCTCTACATCCTGCCCTACCACTTCGAGATCCAGGGCCTCACGCCCGAACGCGCCGACGTGCTCGCCGCCCTCGGCCGCTACGCCGACCGCTCGGGCAGCTGGGTGACCACGCTCGCCGAGATCCACGACTGGTGGACCAAGCGCGCGCAGCTGGAAGTCCGCATCGGCGCCCGCAGCGAACGTGCCACCGCCTTCGAGGTCATC
>JBCDJT010000054.1:0-30363 GCA_038747545.1 Bacteroidota bacterium | reverse complement strand
GAACCGATTTCGTCGGGTGTTGGTGCGTTGGGAGAAGAAGGCGTCCAACTATGTGGGCATGCTACACTTGGCCTGTGCAGTGATTGTGTGGCGTCGATGCCTGGAGTTCATAGACGATCACCTTTTCGGATAGGCCCTAAGCAACCGCGTAGCAAAACAGACCGCAATCCACTGCTCTTTCCACTTCTGGAAGGTTACGACATCTCCGACGCTGAAAAGCTACATCGTGCTATATCATCACGCAATGCCTTGGCAAACAAGTACCTCAAGGTACTTGCCAAGCGGACCAACATCGATAAGCATATCACCTTTCATCTCGCACCACATTCGTTTGCCCTGTTCGCCATACGCAATGAATGGGAAGTCTTCGACATCTACAAAGCACTGGGGCACCGCAATCTCAAGGACACCGAAACCTACCTCCGCGGCTTCAGCGCGGAAGACCTTGACGACAAGGTCAAGCAGCTACTCGGCGATCCCGATGTGAGAATCGCATACATCCTTTCAATCGCATAGCTTGGCTTGGATTCACTTTCCAAACCCAGGGCTATCGCATTTGGATATCGAGTAGTCGAGCCAGATGGCCCTCATCCCAGCCTGCTCGCTTACGTTTACGGCGAAGCGTATTGACTTGCCCCTATATTTAGGGCCAGTCGCTATGTTAGGCCACCGCCGGGGTTGAATAGCTCGCTGCGAAGGCAGCAGGTGTTTGGTAATCGAGCGAACTGTGCGGACGTGACTCGTTGTAATGACGGCGCCAAGCGGCGACCAACACCTGCGTCTCGGCCAGCGCACCGAAGGCCTCACGCGCCAAGAGCTCATCGCGAAGCTTGCCGTTGAAGCTTTCGACGTAGGCGTTCTGCCACGGGGCGCCGGGATCAATATACCGCGTCTCCGACTCGATGGACTGCAGGTGTTCTTGAAGCGCTTTGGCGATGAACTCAGGGCCGTTGTCCAAGCGCACATGGGCCGAGTAGCCGCGCACAGCCGCAATGCGATCTACGACCTTGATCACGTCGCCGCTCTTGATCGAACGGGCCGCTTCAAGGGCCAGACACTCGCGCGTGTACTCATCGACCACGGCCAGGAGCTTCACGGTGCGGCCGTTCTCGGTTGTGTCGAAGAGGAAGTCGTAGCTCCAGACATGGTTAGGATAAGCCGCCGCTAAACGCACGGTGCCTTCTGAGCCTTCGATTCGGCGCCGTTTACGCTGTTTCTGCGGTACTTGCAAGCCTGCCCGCTTCCAGAGGCGGTAAACACGCTTGAGGTTGACCGCCCATCCGTCGCGTCGCAGCAGTGCCGCCACGCGGCGGTAACCATACCTGGGATTGTCGGCCGCAAGCGTCTTCATCTGTTTCGTCAGGTCGGCATCGCGCTGGGCGCGCGTGCTCTGGTAGCGTTGCGTCGAGCGCGACTGGCCAAGCACGCGGCAAGCCCGCCGCTCGCTCACGTCAAAGTGCTTCTGCAGATGACGAACAGCATCGCGCTTGCGGCCTAGAACTTTCCCCGCACGACCTCGCGCAGCATATCGACGTCGAGGTCGCGCTCAGCGAGGAGACGCTTGAGGCGGGCGTTCTCCTTTTCAAGCTTTTTGAGACGCTTGGCCTGGTCGGGTGTGAGTGAGCCGTATTGGTTCTTCCAACGGTGGAAAGTGGGCACAGAGATACCGATAGCTTTAGCCGCTTCGGCTTGCGTGGCGCCGTCAGCGATGAGGGCTTCGGCCTTGCGTAGCTTGGTGACGATCTGCTGTGGGGAGTGCTTTTTCATGGGATTGCGTGGTTTGGGTTGGCAATCCTAACATAGCCACTGGTACCAGTTTAAGGGAGCAGGTCAGTAAGGGTTTTACTGTTACGGCGCGCTAGTAAAAGCTACGTGCTTTAGCACGAGACTTGCAGTCCGTGGCCCAGTATCTTCGAGTCATGAAACAGCGTCAAGGCTCGCATACCGTCTTCCAACTTCAAGTCCACGTCGTCTTCTGCACCAAGTATCGGTATCGCGTGCTCCGCGGAGAGGTGCAAGAGCGCTGCCGTGACCTGATCCGTCCGGTATGCGACGCACTCGACATCCGCATCATCAAGGGGGTAGTAAGCAGCGACCATATTCATCTGCATTTGTCGTATCCGCCGAAGCGTTCGGTCAGTCAGATCATGCAGCGTATCAAGGGTCGCAGTGCGCGCAAGCTGCTTTTGGAGTACCCTGGTTTGAAGAGGCGGTATTGGGGTGGTCATCTTTGGAGCGCGGGGTATGGTGCGTGGAGCACGGGTGAGATAACCGAGGCGTTGGTGAACGAGTATTTAGAGCACCATCGTAGTCGTCCGAATGGTTCGGAGAATTTCATTCTGGAGTAGGGTGCTTGTAGCGCGTTGCTTGGAGTCGGCTTGAGCCGAGGTGCTCCCTTTCAGGGGCCGTCAAACCTGCCGACTTTCAGTCGGTAGTCGTTTAGTCTATCGTGAGAACCCACCGTCTTTGACGGTGGTGATGTGCCGTGGGCTATGCCGTACCTTTTCGGTATGGCACAAGGCAAGTACCGGAAACTCTCGCACGTTGTTTACCAATGCACCTACCACATCGTCTGGGTGCCCAAATACCGCTTTCGCATTCTGACGGGCGCAATTCGGGACATGGTGGAAAAGGACATTCGAACGCTGAGCGAGTGGAAGGAGGTTGAGGTGATCGAGTTGAGCGTGCAGCCTGAGCACGTACATCTGGTGGTGTTGGAGTTGACCCGTTTTGGTAGACAGGCGTAGGCTTGAGTCACAACCCTGACTCAACATGCCCAAAAGCAGACGTCCCTACCCCGCTGACTTCAAGAAGCAGATCATAGAACTGGCCCGCAGCGGCCGTTCCGTAGCCGATCTTGCTCAAGAGTTCGAACCCTCCGAGCAAACCATCTATACCTGGCTTAAACGCACCGACCGTGAGGAGGGCAAACGCGCTGACGGGCTCTCTAGCAAAGAGCGCGACGAACTCAGACACCTACGCAAGGAGAATCGTCGCCTCCAGCAGGAGCGCGATATCCTTGCAAAGGCGACGGCTTGGTTCGCTCGGGAGACCGACGTGATCCCTCCAAAATCTTCGCGTTCGTGAAGGCGCATCAAGCCACATATCCGGTCTCTGTCATGTGCCAGCTGTTCGAGGTCTCCACGAGCGGCTACTACAGGTGGCTTAAGCACGAAGCGTCCAAGCGCGAGCAGGCCAACGAGGCGCTCCTGGTCAAGATCAAGCAGATACATACGGACTTGATGCAAACCTATGGTGCGCCCAGAGTCCATGCCGAACTGCGCGCCCAAGGCACTCGTGTCGGCCGTAAGCGCGTGGCTCGTTTGATGCAGAAAGCAGGGCTCTGCGGCCTCAGTCGCCGTCGCCGTGTCAAAACGACGACACGTTCAGCAAAAGATGAGCAGCGTCCCGACTTGGTAGAGCGTGACTTCACGGCTGATGCTCCAGACCAACTCTGGGTAGCTGACATTACCTACGTGCCTACGGCAGGCGGTTTCCTCTACCTTGCCGTTGTGTTGGACGTGCTTAGTCGTCGCATTGTCGGCTGGGCAATGGCACATCACCTGCGCACAGAGCTCGTGTTGGCAGCGCTGAACATGGCCGTTGAGCAGCGCAATCCTGAGCGAGTGATCCATCATTCAGACCGTGGCAGCCAGCTTGGATTCAATCGGTCGTTGCAACACCAGTGGCGAGTGATGATCGAATACGTTTCTTCATAGCCTCGACGGGCGTTTGCCAGCCTAGGATTTTGCGGGGACGCGTATTGAGTGCCCGCTCTACAGCCTGCAGCGCGTCGGCACTGTGCGCGCTCAGGTCGGTCCCCTTGGGAAAGTACTGCCGCAGCAACCCGTTTGTGTTCTCGTTCGTGCCACGTTGCCAAGGGCTGTGAGGATTGCAGAAATATACTGCCAGTCCCGTGTCCGTGCTCAGCTGTGCGTGTTGCGCCATCTCAGCACCCTGGTCCCACGTCAGGGACTGGAAGATCCGCTTCGGTAAGCTACCCATCGCACGCTCGATAGCCTTGCGTACAGCTTCTGCACCGTGCCCGGCCAGAGCAGGACCGTTCTTCAGACGCTGGTGTGAACCGTACTGCTTCATGCGGGGCAAGTAGAGCAACAAGGTGTAGCGCGTGGTGCGTTCGACCAGCGTACCGATGGCCGAGCTGCCCAGCCCCACAATCAGGTCGCCCTCCCAGTGACCTGCCTTGGTGCGCTCTGCTATCTCACGCGGGCGCTCGGCTATCAACTGGTTAGATGGAATGAACGACTTCCCGCGCCCCCGAGATCGTGCGCGAGGTACGCGCAGCGGTCGCCCGGAGCGTAGGTAGGCCGTCAACTTGCGCGGCAACGCCTTGCGGTGCTCGATGTAGAGGGCCTGATAGATGGCCTCATGACTGATCCGCATCGTGGGATCGTCGGGAAAGTCCAGCGGAAGTCGACGGGCGATCTGTTCTGGACTCCAGGCCTGCCCCCAACGGCGGGGCTTACGCGGGCCATGTCGCCGACCCTTCCAGGCCACCTGTGGACCGGGGACTGTTTCCCCATTGGGCGTTGCAATGACGCCACCTAAGCGCTCTTCTACGTAGCGCCTGAGCTTCGCGTTGGTGGCCAGTTTGGCTGGTTTGGGGCGCCGCGCGGTTCGATTGGCGTGCCACTGGGCCGTGGTAGCGCGGTAGGTGATACTGCCGCTACGCGTGGAGGCGTTGCGGCGCAGTTCGCGTGAGATTGTCGATGGGGCTCGGCTGACGTGCCGTGCGATCTGCCGAATACCGTGTCCTTGAGCCCTCATGAGCGCGATCTCTTCACGCTCAGCAAAGGAGAGATACCGCCCTGAGGGTGGTTTGGCAGACAGGGAGAATGGAGAAGGAGGCATACCACCAGCAGTTCTGAACCATCGGCCCCCAACTGACGGAGACACGCGGGCAGAAAGCGCTGCCTCGTGACTAGATCCGCCAGCGGCGATCGCCTTCCAAAACTGTTGGTGTTGCTCTCGAGTAGCTGCAGGAGGTCGTCCGAGTGACCCTAACGGCTCTCGGATGGCCTGGCGTGAGTTGTGCTTGCGTTTAGCCATAGCAATGACCTCATATCTGAGGTGTTGCGACGACCACTTGAATCTAAGCAGTACACGTCGCTTGCCTTCGGGCATCGGTGTCGTGAAGCCGGTGTACGGCCGTCGACAGGCTCAGTAGGCGACTGCTACGATAATGCGATGTGCGAGAGTTTTTTTGCCACGCTTGAGTGCGAGTTGCTCGAGGGCCGCCGCTTCGTCACGAAGTCGGAGGCGCGGATGGCGATCTTCCAGTTCATTGAGGGCTGGTACAATGTGCGGCGGCGGCACTCGGGCTTAGCCTACGCTGCTCCACTGGAGTACGAGAAGCAGTATCATCAATCCATCACCGACTCAAGCCGAAAACTGTCCACTGAACCGGGGTAACTCCAGTGTCGATTCCACCGAAGCTGTCGGTGTCGACGTACATGGGATTCCTCAAGGGTAAGCTGGCGATCAAGCTGTTCAAGAGCTACCCTCGGTTGAAGAAGAAGCCGTACTGGGGCAATCACTTTTGGGCGCGGGGTTATTTCGTGAACACCGTAGGTATGAACGAGGAGTTGATCCGTCGGTACGTGACGCATCAGGAGAAGAAGGAGCGTGACGAAGAGCGTCAACGTCGGGACTATGATCTCTTCCAGAGTTAGCCTTCCAAAACCACGTCCTCTGGGCGTGGTGGTTTATTCTCACTTTGACCGGGCGAGATTCAGGTAAGCCTACACTAGCATCTCGGTAGTGTAATTAATGAGCAATCCAGTCCGGCATCAGACCCATACGCTGAGGTAGCACCCTTCATGAGCTAAGGGCGGTTGTCATCCGAATTCGAAGCCAAGCAGCAAACTCAGCGGCTGACTTGGCATTGAGGCATTGGTCAGCCGGGAGCCATCCCTTGCGTGCTGTCTCAACACCCCAGCGGATCAGCTTGAGCTGATCAATGCTGTGCGCGTCTGGGTTGATCGCAATCAAGCAACCTGCGTCAGTAGCCCTCCGAATCCATCGCCAGTCTATGTCCAACCGGTACGGATTGGCATTTAACTCTAGGGCGACATGGTTGGCCGCGCATGCGTCAATAATACGCTGATGGTCGACCGGATAGCCCTCTCGGCCTAGAAGCAGGCGGCCTGTGGGATGGCCTAAGATTGACGTGTACGGGTTCTCAATAGCAGTGATCAGACGCGCGGTAGCTTCCTCTAGGCTCATGTTGAAGCGAGAGTGTATGCTGGCGACGACAAAGTCGAAGCTGGCGAGCACCTCGTCTGGATAATCGAGGCTGCCATCGGGGAGAATGTCGCTCTCGATGCCGCTGAAGATTCTGAACGGCGAGCCACCATCACTCGTGTACTTCTTATTCAGCGCGGCAATTTCTTCTTGTTGCTCTGCGACCCGCTCGATGGATAAACCATTCGCTACGGTCAAGGAGCGGCTGTGGTCGCAGATGCCGAAGTACTCATAGCCCATCGCGCGGGCTGCATCGGCCATTTCCGTAAGTGAGTGAGCGCCGTCGCTGTAGGTGCTGTGGTTGTGGAGCGTGCCGCGCAGGTCGGCATTGGTGATCAACTCAATAGGTGCTTGGCGAAGCAGTTGTGCGGCCTCTCCAGTGTCGCGAAGTTCCGGGAGCACATGGGGCCAACCTGCAGCGTTGTAGAGGGCAGTCTCGTCGGCTGCGTGGGGCAGGGGGCCTGCCGCTTCTTGAAGCTCTGCTACGTGCGCCTCGGGACCTGTAGTCACGAACCAGCGAGTGCCTGCGTGTTCAGGGGACGCCAGTGTGAGGCGTAGGCTAAAGCCGGAGTCTATATCGGATAGATACCACTCCTCCTTGTATTGCACAGAGAAGGCCGTGCTGATTGCCTCTGCAGTGGCTTGCGCATCTGTAGTGACAAGGAGGATGTCGAGGGCGTCAACCACCTCCAGCTTCCGTCGGAACGGTCCCGTGGGCAGCACGTCCACGACGCCCTCAAGCAGCTGCAGTTGAGGCGCGAGGTGATCATAGAGCGCAACAGTTTCGGCATAGCGACGCTGAGACCTGTATTGCTTGAGTAGTTGGACGCCTGCTTGGATCTTGTCCTGCATCTTGGCGCCAAAGCCTGCGAGTTCGGCGATCTGTCCTGTTTGTGCGGCGTGCTGTAGTTCGTCGAGCGAGGTGATGCCGAGTTGCGTCCACAACTGACGCACTTTCTTCGTGCCTAAACCTTTCACGCGAAGCATATCCATCAAGCCTGCTGGTATCGCGCCCATGAGCCGATCATAGGTCTGCAGCGTGCCGCTCTCGAGGATTTCTTCGATTTGTGCAACTAAGCCCTTGCCGAAGCCGCGCATGGCTTGAAGCGATCCGTCGGCAAGCGCATCTTGCACAGGGCCATCGAGGCGCTGGAGCTGCCGAGCGGCGTTGCTCAGGGCGCGTGCGCGAAAGGCATTGCCGCCGGTGAGCTCAATGAGGGCTGCCGTATCGGAGAGGAGGCGAGCCACAGCTTTGTTCGTCATAGAGTATCCAGCCAGAAAGTTGTCCAGAAAGTAGGAATGGGGCATGCGTAAACGCCTCTGGCGTGCGTTAAAAAAGTGGTAACGCCTCGCACTAAACGCTACCTTAACAAAAGAAGCCGCCCGAGCCCTTAGGCGTGCCAATACGTACCGAAATCGAGTACTTAGGCCACTAACCTTACGCTATGACCAAGCGAACACTCCCACTTATCGTCTCTGTGCTCTGCCTCGGCGTCATACTCGGCATGCAGATAGAGCACGCCGCCTCAAGCGATGATCCCGCTGTGGCCTTTCGCAAGCTAGAGCAGGCCTACACCCTAATAACGCGAGGCTATGTAGAGCCCGTTCAGGCTGGCGAGATTGTGGAAAACGCGATCGAGGGCATGGTGGGCGAACTCGATCCACACTCCGCCTACATCGACGCCGAGCGGATGCGTCAGGTGCGCGAGAGCTTTGACGCGGCCTTTGAAGGGATAGGGATCTCGTACGAGCTGATACCGGGTGATGAGCAGCAGGACACCTTGGCAGTGCTCAGTGTGATGCCAGGGGGGCCGAGCGAGAAGGTGGGGCTGCTCACGGGTGACCGCATCATCGCAGTTGACGGCGAGAGTGCCATCGGGTATTCGCACGAGGAAGTCCGTGGCAACCTGAAAGGACCGCGCGGGTCTACGGTCAGCGTGAAAGTGGATCGGCCCGGCGTAATCAACACGCTCGTGTTCGATATCAAGCGCGACCGCATCCCGATCGAAACAGTGGAGTCTAGCTACATGCTGGATGAGCAGACGGGCTACATCAAGCTGGTTCGGTTTGCGCGGACGTCGCACGCCGAGGTGCTGTCCGCATTGACAGAGCTCAAAGCCGAAGGGATGCAGCGCCTGGTGCTAGACCTGCGTGGCAACACAGGCGGCCTCATGGATATGGCAGTCCGCATCAGCGACTTGTTCTTGGATGAGGACCAGCTCATTGTGTCGCAGCAAGGGCGTCAGCCCGAGCACAACGCGGTCTACAAGGCATCGGGAGGCGGTGTTTTTGAGGAGCAGCCGATCATCGTGCTCGTGGATGGCAATTCTGCTTCGGCCAGCGAGATTGTAGCCGGGGCGCTACAGGATCACGACCGGGCGCTGGTGGTGGGGCGCCGCTCGTTTGGGAAAGGTCTGGTGCAGCAGCAGTACATGCTCGAAGACGGCAGCGCACTCCGCGTGACGACCGCTCGGTATTACACCCCCTCGGGGCGTCTGATACAAACGGAGTACGAAGAGGGCGATAAAGACGCGTACTACGAGCAGAAGGTGAGCCAATCCAGCACCGACCGGACGATGAATGTTCAGGAAATACTCGCCCAAGTCCCAGATTCTCTTCGGTTTACGACAACAGGCGGGCGCATAGTGATAGGCGGTGGGGGTATTCTTCCAGACGTCATCGTATATGACGATACCCTCAGCGCGGCGGTACAGATGGCGCGCGTGTACACCGACAGCTTCGTGCGGCACTATCTGGATGAACAAGGCGATGCGTTCCGTACCACGTGGACTGATCCAGCGCAGTTCGTCCAAGCGTTCCGGCTAGACGATGCTGGTTTTGAGGCCTTCTTGGCCTTTGCTGTGCAAAACGGAATGACCCTAGGCGATGGCGATGGGCAGGTCGCCGAAGCCGATATCCGTGCCGATCAAGACCTGATCAGGCTGCTCATACGCGCTCGTATTGCCGTCCGCGCCTTCGACAGGCAGTGGCAGTATCCCATCTTTCACGAGGCGGACATGACACTGAACGAAGCTGTGAAATTGTGGACGGATGCGCAGCGCCTCGCTGATGAATATGTAGCTGCAGGTTGACCATAGATGGAGCAACTTTCAGGGGGGCACTGAGTCTTGATCTTTACATTGACTACGTGACGCCGTTGTAAATCCCATCCAGATTGGATATACTGTGAGCTCACCACAGCAAAGCGCTTCGCTACTCTGCACGCTTGACGTTTGTTGGTCGTGTGCGCTAAGTTGATGCACAACACATCCTGCGCTTCGCAGATATTCTCTTCCCTTCCAAACAACCCCTACAACCGTTTCCGGAGGACCATTACTCATGGAGATGAGCTTTCTCTCAATGCTGCCTGACGTAGCAACAATCGCAATGATGCTGCCCCAGGACGCTGCTGCTGAAGGTGGCAACGTGATCAACGTCCTGGTCGAGAAATTTAACGAAGGCAACGATGGCGGCTACATGTGGCCCATCTTGTTCTCGCTGATCATCGGCCTCGCTATTGCTTTTGAGCGCATCATCACGCTCAACCGTGCGGACATCAACACCCGCAAATTCATCCTCAAAGTCAAGAAAGCACTCGACGAAGGCGGTGTGCCTGCTGCCGAAGAGGTATGCGCCAACACACGTGGCCCTGTTGCCTCGGTCTTCCAGGCCGGTCTGCTCCGCGCTGACGAAGGCATCGAAGCGGTTGAAAAAGCCGTTATCTCCTATGGCTCCATCGAAATGAGCTTCTTGGAGCGCGGCATGGTTTGGCTCTCGCTGTTCATCTCGCTGGCGCCGATGTTTGGCTTCCTCGGCACGGTGGTCGGGATGGTCGGCGCGTTCGATGCTATCGAGTCCGCTGGTGACATCTCGCCGTCGCTCGTGGCTGGGGGTATCAAAGTGGCCCTCATCACCACGGTCTTTGGTCTGATTGTGGCCATCGTGCTGCAGGTCTTCTACAACTACGCCGTGTCGAAAATCGACCGCATCGTGGTAGACATGGAAGAAGCCTCGATCGAACTGATCGACTCGCTGCTCGTGCTCAACGCCGACAAGCCTGTTGCCGAAGCCGCGCCGAACGCTTGATTTTGGATAGACGTCAGGGGCGGTAGTGTCTGTGTTGCGCAGCGCACTACGCCCCGCGTCCCATCGGCAATCCAACTTCAACAGGAGAACCCCCAATGGAACAGATTGTACCTTACGCCATCTACCTCGTCCTGGCACTGATCGGCCTGGGACTGCTGGCGATGGCGCTCTTCGGGCTGCAGAGTGTGGCCTACGGCAAAGTCAAGATCTCAACAATGGGCGTCATCGCGATGCCCTTCCTGATCTTCGCCGGGCTTGGCTTCGGGATGGGTGACTGGGCGGCTGCAGGCATCTATGCGCTTCTCATCATGCTCGCCCTGACGCTGCTAGCGATGATAGCTTCCAGCGTGCGCGGACTCTTTACCTAAGCGAGGCGAACCCATGGCTGGACTACTCAAAAAGAAAAAGAGCCGCGAGCCGGAGATTCCTACGTCTTCGATGGCCGACATCGCGTTCCTCTTGCTCATCTTCTTCCTCGTGACGACCACAATTAACGTGGATACGGGGATTGGGATGACGCTGCCGCCGGAACTCGACCCAACCGTTGAGCCGCCGCCGGTAAAGGAGCGCAACCTGCTCACCGTTCTGGTTGACGAA
Organism: Bacteroidota bacterium; assembly: GCA_038747545.1. GTDB lineage: Bacteria > Bacteroidota > Rhodothermia > Rhodothermales > JBCCMF01 > JBCCMF01. Next base: position 19,416 of record JBCDJT010000054.1, on the reverse strand, counting down.
CAAGGCCGTGTGCTGCTCGAAGACCAGATGTCGTCGGTGGCCGCTATCCGCGAAGAGGTGAAGAAGCACGTCTTGAACGAAGGCGCAGACCCCGCCTATGCTGAGAGCGCTGACAAGGCTGTCGTATCGATCAAAACCGCTCGCAAAACGCAGTATGAGTCGTACATCGACGTGCTGAACGAGGCGTGGATGGCCTACTACGAAATTTGGGATGCCGAAGCGCGCAAGCTGGGCTTCCCGAACTACAAGGCGTATCGGGAGACGGTGGAGAGTTCGAAGGACGATGTCATCCGCCAGCGGATTAAGGCAAAGATCTCGCTCGCTGAGCCCGACGAGGGCGAATAACACCTTGCAGGGCGGCACTGCCGCTCATGCAGGCTGATCAACCAATCGCATGGCTACATTTCAAAAAAAAGCATCCAACGCGAAGCAAGATATCCCCACGGCATCACTGCCAGATATCATCTTCATGTTGCTGATCTTCTTCATGGTGACCACGGTACTCCGTGAGCAAACGATCCAAGTGCGGACGCTGCTTCCCGACGCCGACGCCATCACGAAAATTGAGCAGCGGCGGCTCGTGTCGTACATCTGGATTGGCCCCCTCAAGCTGACCAACAACCAGCTTGGCGAGACCGCCGTACAGATCGATGACGCGATCATCGAAGACATGCCCAACGTGCGCAACATCATGTACCGCAAGTACACCGAGCAGCCCAAGCTGATCGTCTCGCTCAAGTCCGACGAGACATCAGAGATGGGCGTGCTGCAGGACGTGCAACAGGAATTGCGCAAGGCAGGCACGCTTCGCATCAACTACTCCGCACGGCCACGGGCGGGCAACTGACCCGGCGCCTGCGAAAGCATCGTGAAAAGCTCCGTCAGCAATGGCGGGGCTTTTCGTGTTTTTGAACAGGCCCGTGGTCTCGTCGTTGGCTGCTCAACCAATGTCCCAGTAGATACCCCCCTCTGGGAAGGGGCATACCGTCTAACGGAGACATCATGCCCAACTACCCCTCCAGGGGGCTGCCCGAAGGGCTGGGGGTGTACACGGCTCAAGCACATACACCCTCCGACCCACCTCTGGGCGGCCCACCTCCCTCAAGGGAGGCGTTCTGGAAATCGCTGCTCGAGCACGGCTAATTTTTGAAGTTACACACTGTGTTTTCTCAGTAAAGGCTTAAGCTTGACCTTGACATGATCCAACGCCCTCAATCCGTCTACCTGTTTCTCGGTGCGCTCCTCGTAGGCGCACTCGGTTTTTTCGAGGTCCTCTGGACGAGCGCTGCCAGCCAGATGCTCGGCTGGTTTAATCCGGCTGTATTGGGTGCCGGCACGCTCGTCATCGTCATTGCCATCGCAGCCATCTTTCTCTATCGCGACCGCAAGCGGCAGCTCAAAATTGTGGTAGCGCTGCAAGGGGTGTTGATTCTCTTCCTGCTGGCGATGATCGGTGGGCTCTACATGGGCGGTACCCTGGACCAAGTGGCGGGTAATGTGCCCCTGATCGTGGCACTCGCGCTGCCCGTGCTGGCGTACGTGATGTTCTGGCTTGCACGGAAGGGCATCGAGAAGGATATTGCGCTCGTCCGTTCCATGGATCGCCTGCGTTAACGGTGCCATCGACCAAGTCGGTCTATCTCATCTTGCTGGTGGGGCTGTGCGTGATCGCGTTCAGCCCCATTTTGGTGCGTTACGCCTCAGAAGGTGAGGCCATGGCGGTAGCCGCGCTGCGGACTACCTTCGCCGCGCTGCTGCTGTTGCCATGGGTGTGGCGCGGCGCGCTGGGCTCACTCAACCACCTGTCGAGGCGTGACTACCTCGCGATCGCGATTGCGGGCGTGGCCCTGAGCCTGCATCTGGTGACCTGGATTGAGTCGCTCTATCACACGACGGTGGCGAGCGCATCAGTGCTCATCTCGCTGACGCCTCTTTTCCTGATGGTGATCGGCTACCTATTCCTTCGCGAGCGGCTGCGCCCTGATCATATCGTTGCGATCCTGGTGGCTGTAGGCGGGGCAATGCTGATTGGGTACGGTGACCAGCGCCAAGCCCCTGCCGACCTGCGGCCCATGTTGGGCAATACCTTGGCAGTGACAGCGGCGCTGCTGATGAGCGTCTATCTTGTCTTTGGCCGCTCCGTACGGCAGAAGCTCTCGTGGCTGCCCTACGTGTTTCCGCTCTATGCTGTGACTGCGGTAGTGACGCTGTTGATCGCGCTGATGCGCGGCGTGCCGCTCACGGGCTACTCAGCCACGTTCTACGCGCTGTGCTTCGCCATGGCCCTGGGGCCGTCCATCATCGGGCACGGCTCCATCAACTACGCGCTCGGCTACGTTTCCGCGGCCATCGTTGGGTTGCTGACCCTGCTCGAACCCTTAGTCGCCTCAGCGGCAGCGTACGTACTGTTTGACGAGCAGCCGAGCGGGCTGGCGCTCATCGGCATGGCGATCGTGCTGTGTGCAGTCGTGTACGTACTCTACAGCGGGAGCCGTCAAGGCGAGTCAGACAAAGCTGCTACAAGTGCCGAATAGGTATGGCGCCTGCGCAAGAAGTACTGCCGCACGATGGAGCGGGGGTAGATCGGGATATCTGACGTGGCATTGGTACGCTGGCCGTCGTACGCGGCTTTCATGACGTGGGCCTCGGCATAGGCGCGGAAAACGGCGAGCGCGTTCTGCACCTGGCCTTGTGCAAGAAAGCGCATCGCGGCAATGCCGTCCAGGATGAGGCGTTGCGCAAACACCTTGGGCCACTGCGACACGGGTAGGTTTTTGTACAGCAGCAGCAGGTTGTTGCGAAAGTTGAGCAAGGTCTTCTGCGGGCTCGCCTGCGGCAGCGATGCCCCACCGATGTGGAACACCACGCTCTCGGGCACTGCCACGACGCGGTAGCCAGCGCGCCAGAGCCGCCAGCAAAGGTCAATCTCCTCCATATGCATGAAGAAGCGCTCGTCGAGTAGCCCCACCTCGTCCAGTGCTGTGCGCCTCAGCATCATGGCTGCTCCCGTGGCCCAGGCGATGTCGGAGACGCTGTCGTGCTGCCCAGTATCAGCCTCGAGGTGGTCGAAGACGCGCCCGCGAGCGAAGGGATAGCCTAACGCGTCGAGGTGGCCGCCCGCCGCGCCTGCATATTCAAAGCGTGAGCGGTCATCGTATTGCAACAGCTTCGGCTGTAGGGCGCCGATGGCTGGATGAGCGCTCATATGCGTGACGAGGGGCGACAGCCAGCCCGGCGTGACCTCTACATCGTTGTTGAGCAATACGACAAACTCCCCCTTGGCTACCTTGATGGCTTCGTTGTTGCCACGGCTGAACCCCCAATTCTCCGCGTTGCGCACGATGCGGATGTGCGGGTACGTGGCCTCGACCCACGCCAAGGTGTCGTCGGTGCTGGCGTTGTCGGCGAGGATGAGCTCGACGTTGGGGTAGGTGGTCGCTACGACGGACGGAAGGCACTGCTCAAGCAGCGCCCGGCCGTTCCACGTGACGATGATGACGGAGACGAGCGGCTGTGTCATGGCTGCGTCCGTGCGTCAGTCGCGGTCAGAGCGGCGGTGGCTGAGCAGCCACTCGTACAACTCGGGGTTGTCATACGTGGCCGTCCAGGAGTCATGGCCAGCGTCGGGGTAGACCGTGAACTTGGGATCGAGCCCCGCACGCTGCATCATCTCGACCATATGCTCGGACTCGCGAAGCAGCACGACCCGGTCTTGCGCCCCGTGGAAGACCCAGGTGGGTAGCTTCGCCTGAGCGATGCTGCGCGCCTCATAGCGGCTGCCCCATCCGCAGATGGGGGCGATGGCAGCAAAGCGGTCCGGGAAGCGCCCGGCGAGTTGCCACGTCCCATGTCCGCCCATGCTGAGGCCCGTCAGGTAGATGCGATCCTCGTCCACATTGTAGTCCGCCACGACCTTGTCGATGAGCGTAATGAGCATTTCGGGGTCGTGCCACTGGTCCTCCGGCACTTGGGGAGACACGACCAGGAACGGGAAGCTAGGGTCTTGGCTGGCCAGCTTGGGTGGTCCATGTACTTTGACCTTCGAGAGGTCGTCGCCGCGCTCACCTGCGCCGTGGAGAAAGAGCATGAGCGGCACGGCGTCACCCTCTTTCGCATAGGAGGTGGGCACATGCACGAAGTACGAAGCCGCGACAGGCTCCGTGTACGTGCCTTCGAACGACGTTGCGATTTCGCCGGGTTCTTGCGACGGCAGTAGGTAGGACACGGTACACCCCGTCAGAAGCGTGACACAGAGCGAGAGAAGAACAGCGATACGCATAAGAAGCCTCCAGTGATCGGCCGCAACATAGGCTGGAACCCGCAGCGGTGCAATGCCCGCTCACAGCGCGTAACACATCAAGCCGGGACGACGCGCTACACCCTCACAGGCTATGCCTCAGCGTGACGAGGCTATGCGTTTACAGTGGGCGATGCGGTGGCCCAGCGCTCCAGCATCGCTTTCAGCTTATCCCGCTGGATCGGCTTGGCGAGGTGGTCTACCATGCCTGCAGCCAGACAGGCATCCATGTCTTCGTCGAAAGCATTAGCTGTGAAAGCAATGACGGGTGGCGGCGGGGCCCCTCCATGGTCGAGGGCGAGTATGCTGCGTGTAGCCTCGAAGCCGTCCATATCCGGCATATGCAGGTCCATGAGGATGGCGTCGTATCGCTTGTCCCGGGCGGCGTCGATGGCGTCACGGCCGCACTCAGCGGTGTCTGTCGCATACCCAAGACGCTTAAGCATCATAACGGCAACCTTCCGGTTGATCGGGTTGTCTTCTACGAGCAAGATCTGGGCAGCCACCTCCGGGCGTTCAGGCGTGGGCTGCGCCAAGGCGCCAGCAGGGGGCTGTGCTGACGGCGCCTCTATCAGACTGGTAAGGGCGCGCTGCAGGTGGTTGGTGCGCACGGGCCGCGATAGCACAGCCATCCGCTCGTCGGGTTGAATCTGGATCTGCTTGGTGAGCCCGTTCGAGAGGAGGAGGTAAGGGGGGAGTTTGCGATGGTCGCGTTTCGCATCGTCAAGTTGTGCAGCAAGGCCTACATCGGTGATGAGAAGGGCGTAGCGCGTGCTGAGTTCATGCGCTGGGGGAAGCGTAGGCGCCAGGGGGGCTACGTCTACCGTCATGCCCCATCGCCGCAGCGTGGTAGCCAAGGCACGCCGCGTGGTCGTCTCACTCAGCAACAGCAAGGCGCGGCGGTCAGAATAGTCGGGCGTTTCTGGAGTGGCAGCCGCGTGGTCTTTGAGCAGCGGCATGGTGAACGAAAACGTGGAGCCTTCGCCCACGGTGCTCTCCACATGGATTTGGCCGCCCATGATCTCGATGAGATTCTTCGAGATAGCCAAGCCGAGCCCAGTGCCGCCATACTTACGCGTCGTGGAGCCGTCGACTTGCGTGAACGATTGGAAGAGGCGTTTCTGGGCATGCTCGGGAATACCGATCCCGGTGTCGCGCACGCTAAACCGCCAAACCGCGTGGCGTTCGTTCTCCGATACCCGCTCGGCGGTGATCGTAACTTCGCCGCGCTCGGTAAACTTAATGCCATTGCTCATGAAGTTGGACACCACCTGCCGCAGGCGGTGCGGGTCGCCTATGACGCCTCCCGGCGCATCTTTGAGATGTACTGCGACCTCTACGCCCTTGCTTGCCGCCCGAGGGGCGAACAAGTCGGCTACGTCCTCTAGGATCTCTGTGAGCGAAATGGGGATTGACTCCAGCTTGAGTTTGCCTGCTTCGATCTTCGAGAAGTCGAGGATGTCATTGATGATGGTCATCAGCGTCTCGCCGCTGCGCTGAATGACCTCCACCCCGTCGCGGTATTCTTCGGGCAGGTCTGAGTCCAGCAGCAGGTCGGTCATGCCAATCACGCCGTTCATGGGCGTGCGGATCTCGTGACTCATGTTGGCCAGGAACTCACTCTTCAGCCGGCTCGCCTCCACGAGCTCAATGTTGGCCTGCTGCAGTTCCACGCGGGCTTCTTCAAGGAACTCCAGCGTCTCCAGCAGCGAGGCGTTCTTGGCGTCTAACTCCGTCGTGCGCTCCTGAACAAGCTCTTCCAGTTCGGCGGCGCGCTCATTGATGCTGCGCATGCGGATGGCATAGAGCAACCGGAGTAGACCCGCCAGCGCCACCAGCGCGCCAGCAATGAACCACCACGTCTGCCAGAAAGCGGGTCGGATGCGGAAGTCGGGCGACGCGAAGTACTGCCAGTCACCGTTGTATTTTCGTGCCCGCATCTCCAGGGTGTAGCCACCGGGGGGCAGGTTGGTGTACCGGATAAATCGGCTCTCTGAGGTCAGCCAGTCGGTGTCGTAGCCCCGGAGGCGGTATTGGAGGTCGAGAGCGTGCGACGGTAAGAAGCTCAGCAGGCCAAGCCGTGCCTCCATGTTCCGATCAGCGTATCTGATGTCTGGCTGCGGGGTGACGGGATAGGGCGTCCCGCCAAACGACCACGCGTCGAGGGTAGCCGCTAGCGTAGCGTTGAGCAAGTTATCGTTGCCGGGCACGTAGTGGCTGAGGCCGTTCATCGTCGCGAGCCACAGGCTGCCGTCGGTGTCGAGCATGAAGCCGCCCGCGTTGGCTTCCATCCCTGCTAAGCCTTCCTCGGTGGTGTAGTTGATGAAGCGCGCGCCGTCAAAGCGCGAGAACCCTTGTGCCGTCCCGAGCCACAGGTCCTCGTTGGCATCCATCCCGACTTGATAAACGGAATTGTTGACGAGCCCGTCCGCTGTGGTGTAGTGAACAAAGGTGTCGTCGGGCGTGAGGCAGCTGAAGCCGACAGATGAGCTGTAGCCAAAGCACATGGACCCATCAGGCCCTTGGGCAAGGTGATACGGATCGTTGCTGAGGATGTCGCTGTTGCCCTCGACGAACACCTCCCACGAGGTGCCATCGTACCGAAAGAGCCCGCTTTCCCCAGAAACATACAGGTTGCCATCGTCGGCAATGAACACTTGTCCTCCGCGGACAGGGCCAGGCCGTAGATCGACCTGCTCATATGTGGCCGTGGGGATGTGGTATGTGAAGAGCCCCTGTCGATGGATGAACAGCCACAGGACATCGCCCTGGCGTGCTATGGAATACACGTTGACGGAGCCTTCGGTGCCCGGTGGGATGCTGAACTGCTTGGTGACCGGGTCGAGGTAGCCGAGGCCGGTGAGTGTGCCTATCCAAAGTCCGCCATCTTCTTCTTGGTAGAGGTCGCGGATGTACCCCCCGGGGAGCCCATCGCTTTCGTCGTAGGTGTTCCACGTCGTGCCGTCATAGCTGGCCAGGCCAAACTGCGTGCCTACCCAGAGCACGCCGTCGGGTGTGCGCTCGACTGGCCGTACGATATCGGAGGGGAGGCCAGAGGTCGTGTTGTAGGTGGTGAAGATCTCCCCATAAAACTGCACAAGGCCCTGGAAGGTACCCACCCACAAGTTCTGCTCGCGGTCTTCGAGCAGGGAGACGGCAAAGTCGGAAGGGAGGCCATTCTCTCGCGTGTACCACGTGATGTCGCTATCACGGTAGAAACCAATGCCATTGCCGTTGTTGAGGGCGATGCGACCATCGCTGAGCAGGCGGATGTCCTGGTAGTCGGAGTCGAGCTTGTAGCCGTCCGACGAGGTGAGCAGCGGCGAGAGGACGCCGTCATGCCACACTGAGAAGGTATCCATTTGCCCTACAAACACACGGCCGTCGGGGTGGGCAAGCAGCCCCACGACGACCTCCGATGCACCCTCTACGGGGCGAAAGACGCCATTGTAGTAGCGGTACAGCCCCGATTCGCTGCCTATCCAGATGGTGCCATCGGTACCCTCAGCCAAGGCGTTGACCCGGCCCCGAGGTGCGCCTGCCGAGGATGGGAAGCTCCGCAGGGCCCCATCGCGCAGCTGCGCGAGTCCGGCTGTCGTACCCACCCACAAGGCATCTGGGGTGGGCAACAGCGACAAGACAACCCTCGAAGGTAGGCCTTGGGCAGGCGTGTAGGTTTCGAGGGCTCCTGCTTGTCGCTGCCACCGGGCCAAGCCACTGTCGGTCCCGAGCCACAAGGTGTCCCGAGACTGTACCAATACCGTATTGACCTTGTCGTGTGGCAGTCCTTCGGGTACTTTGTACACCTCAAAGCGGTCGCCGTCATACCGGTTGAGCCCGGCCTGTGTAGCCACCCACAAGGCGCCTAGGTCATCCTGGGCCAGGGACTCGACTACAGACTGCGAGAGGCCATCTCGGCCATCATAGAGCTTGAAATGCTGAATCTGGGCTTGGGCAACGTGAGGGGCCAAGCCGAAGAGCAAAAGGAAAACAAGAATGAGCCTTACGTTATGGAACGACGTAAACATCTACTCGGAGTCCTACAATAGGATTGACGGTTCGGGTATCGTCCGCTGCGGTCATATTCTTAGGGGCTGCCCGCACGCCTTCTTGAATAGGGCAATGCCCTACAGCCCCACACTACCGTGACGAAATCGGCACCCACGCGCTACATCGACCCGGCCCTGCTGGCGCGCATCGGCAACCTCGAACTGGTGGCACGCGCCGTGGTAGAGGGGTTCGTGGCCGGGCTTCACCGCAGCCCGTATAAGGGCTTCAGCGTTGAGTTCATGGAGTATCGCCCGTACATGCCGGGGGACGATCCCATGCGCATCGATTGGAAGCTGTATGCGCGCTCGGACCGGATGTATGTGAAGGAGTTTGAGGACGAGACGAACACGCGCCTGCGCCTCGTGGTGGATGTGAGCGGGTCAATGGACTTTGCCAGCGGCGCGGTGCGGAAGGTGGACTATGCGTTTCTGCTGGCGGCATCACTGGCGTACTTCGTGCAGCGCCAACGCGACGCTGTAGGGCTCGTGCTGTTCGATGAGGCGTTGCGCGTGCGCATCCCGCCGCGGAGCACCCGCAGTCACCTCCAACAGATCCTGATGCACCTGGAAGAAGCCGAAGCAGGCGCGCCGACGCAGATGGGTAAGCCGCTGCACGACGTGGCCGAGGCACTCAAGCATCGCGGCTTCGTCGTGCTCATCTCCGACGCGCTCGATGACCCACAGCAAACCCTTGACGCCCTCCAGCACATCCGATATTACGGCCACCAAGTGCTGTTCTTCCACGTCATGGACCGGCAAGAGTTGGAATTCACCTACGACGGCCCCGTGGAGTTTGAAGACGCCGAGACCGGTGAGATCATGCTGCTCGATGCGGGCGCTGCTGCGGCGCAGTATAAAGCCAACGTCACGCAGTTTATCGACGCACTGGAGCGCGGCTGCACGCAGCTCGGCATCGACTACACGCGCTTGATCACAGACGAGCCGCTGGACCGGGCGCTGTTTGATTTCCTGGCATTTCGTGCGGGCAAAGGCTAGGCAGAGGTCTTGGAGAGGTTCCTCTTCATACAAGGCGATGGCTTCGAGAAACGATGCTGTTTGGTCTTGGGTCTTGGGACGCTCCCTTCGTTCGCTGTGGATCTTGGGGGCAATAGGCTCAGAGGATGATGCCGAGAAAAGGAGTAGCCAGCAGGCCGGAATACGCTTGTCTCACGCGCCCACGCGTCAATGCTTTTGACCTGCGACCTGATGCCGGAACCGCAACGATCCAGCATACACGGTAGCATGCGCAATACGCAGCGCCTACTTTGCGTTGTCTTCATGCGTCCCACTTAGCTCGCCCCATTTGTGTCGCTGCTCACCCCACTCTTTCTGCTTGGCTTGAGTGCCGTGGTGGTTCCACTGGTGCTGCATCTGATCCGCCAAGTCCGGGCGCAACGGGTGGTCTTCCCCTCGCTGATGCACCTGCAGCGCGTGCCCGAGGAGCGCGTCCGTCGCCGCCGTCTCAAAGACTGGCTGCTCATGACGTTGCGGATGGCCCTACTGGTCCTGCTCGCGTTGGCATTCGCACGGCCGTACTGGCAGGGCAACGTGGTGCCGTTGTTCCAGCCTGCCGAGCGCACCTCCCGTGTCGTGTTGCTCGACCAATCGTACTCCATGCAAACCGCCGAACGCTTCGCCGCCGCCCAGCAGCAGGCGCTCGACCTGATTGCCGCAGCCGATGGCGACGAACTCGCGATTGTCACCTTCGACGACGGCGCGTACCTCCAGGCCGATCTAACGGATGATGCCGATGTGCTTACTCAGGCTGTCCGCCGCGCCACGCCCACGTTCCGGTCCACTGATTTCTTTCTCGCGATGCAGCGCGCCCAAGAGGTGTTGGCGAGTGCTCGGCATGAGGACCAGGAAGTCGTGCTCGTCTCGGATTTTCAGCAGAGCGGTTGGAGCAGTGCGTTCGACGAGTGGAAGCTGGCCGAGGGCGTGCGCCTAGAAACGATTGCAGTGGGGGAGGCAGTGAGCGAAAACGCGTTCGTCGAGGACGCCAACCTCACCAAGACTCGCCAGGGCGCCACCACACAGCTGCGCCTGGATGCCCGAGTCGTGCAAGAGGGCGATGCACAACCCCTCACGCTGACGACCCAACGCGACGGCGCGGCGCAAGCCTCCGCGCGCGTCGAGAGCAACGCGTCGGCTACAGCTACGATTCAGCAAGTGGAGGAGCGCAGCGGCGTGTATCAGGCCGAACTGACGCTGGGTGAGGAAGCTGAGCCATGGTTCTTCACCTACGAGGTCAACGAACAGCCCACTGTGCTCGTCGTGGACGGCAGTCGCCGAAGCCGCTCCAGCGCAGCGTTCTTCTTGCAGCGCGCCTTCGACCTCGGCGAGAACGCACCCTTTCGTTATCGTCAGGTCCAGCGTGGCGGCCTCAACCGCACAGCAACCCGCGATGCCGAGGTCATTATCCTGGCTGGGCTCGACAACGTATCGTCGGGGCAGCAGCAGATCCTACTCGACTTCGTGCAGGGCGGGGGCTCGCTGCTGTGGAGCACTGACGTGGCGCCGACGGGCTCCACGCGCGGACTGGCACAAGCGCTGGGCCTGGGCTCCCTCGGCGGCGTCGCCGACGCACGGCAGGCGCAGGGCTACGAAGCTATCATCGGCGAAGTAGACGGGCGCCACCCGATCTTCCGGCTCTTCGAGACGTCGGGCACGGGCGCCATCTTCCGCGCCAAGTTCAGGCAGTACGTTGAGGTCGCACCAGATTCGTCTGCCTCCGTTATTGCACGATACGACAATAACGCCCCGCTGATCGTGGAGGCGCGTCGAGGCCGAGGCCATGCGCTGCTGTTTACCTCGTCGCTGGGCACGCGCTGGACCGACCTGCCCATCAACGAGCTCTACATCCCGCTACTCTATCAGATGGCGAGCTACGCGCTGGACGACGAGGCCGTGCTGGCATACACCATCGGCCAACCCGTAGCGCTGCCCGGCGGTGCCGACTGGTCGGTGCGCGACCCCGATGGCCGCGTGGTACAGGTGCAGCCTGATGCGCAGGGCGCCGTGTGGTTCAACGCCACAGACCGCCCAGGCCACTATCTGGCAACGAGCGGAAACGAACGCGTGCCCTTCTCCGTCAACATAGCCCCCGAAGAGCTTCGCCTCGCCGCCCGCGATGTAGAGGAAGCCTACGCCACGGTCGTCGCGCCCACGCAAGGCGAGGCGGCGGGCACCGTCCAGGAAGCCGCGCTCACGCCCGCCGACCTCGAAGAGCGGCAGCAGTTCTGGAAGTGGATCTGGCTGCTCCTCATCGCCCTCTTCCTCACAGAGACCGTGCTTGCGCATCGGCCGTACGCCACCCGTTCAACCTAAGAAGTACCTGTGCCATGAAGACGCCGCACCGCCGCCGCCTTACGCGGCTCCTGACGCAGTTCAAAGCGCGCTGGCGCCGCCGCGTGCTTGTGCAGGGCCTCGCCGTGGCCGCCCTCGTTGCCATCGTGTCGCTGCTGGGCTACGCCATCGGCGTGCTGGCCGTGGAAGGCTTCGCCGCGCTGAGCACGCTGTGGCTGATCGTGACGGTAGTGCTGATCGGTGCCGTAGCTGTGCGGATGATGTGGATGCCGCTGCGGCGCGTGCCGGACGATGCACAGATCGCCCTGTTCATCGAAGAGCAGAAGCCCGAACTGCAGGACCGCCTCATCAGCGCGGTGGAGGCGAACGAAGCGGCGGAGGCGCTGCCGGGCGAGCTGTTCGACCAGCTCATGCTGCAGGCCAACCAGTACCTGGGCGCGGCGACGGGTGATGTGTTCGTCACGCGCCTGCGCGAGCGCCTGCTGACGGGCGTGGCTGTGATGGCCAGCGTGCTCCTGCTTGTCTTCGTGGGCATTAACCGCGGCGCCCTCTTCGGCGATGCCGAGCCGCCGCCGCTGATCCGGCTGGCGGGTGCCGAGATTCCGTTTATGACCATCGAGCCGGGCAACGTGGAGGTGGAGCAGGGCGCGTCGCAAGAGGTGCTGGTGCGCTTCCGCGATGCACAGGACGGCGATGTCGAACTGCTCGCTCAAGACGCCGACGGTACGTGGCAGCGCGTGCCGATGCGCAAGGGCCGTGGCGGCGACGTGTTCGCGTACACCTTCGAGGCCATCCAAGCAGGCTTCCAATACCGCGTCGAGATGGGCGAGGTGCGTTCAGACATCTTCACCGTGGATGTGGCCGTGTACCCGGCTGTCGCGCAGATCGACGTGACCTATCGCTTCCCAGCGTATACGGGCTTGCCGGAGCGCACGGAGGAGAACTTCGGGGACATCGAAGGGCTCAAGGGCTCGCGTGTGCGGGTCGTCGCACAGACGACAGGCGCGGCGACCGAGGCGCAGATGGTGTTCGAGAGCGGCCGGGTGCTCGACCTCACCGCAACAGGAGGCGGTACCTTCGAGACGACGTTCACACTCACCGAGGCCGACACGTACTCGATCCGCCTGACGAACGACGAAGACCGCGCCAACCCCTTCCCCGAGACGTACTTCGTCACGCCCATCGACGACGCCGCGCCGTTCCTGCGGCTGATCGAGCCCGGCCGCGATGTCCATGCCAACGCCATCGAGGAGGTGCTTGTCGTGGCCAGCGCGAGCGACGACTTCGGCCTCGAAGCGCTCGACCTGCATTACTCGATCAACGACCAGGACGAGCAGACCGTCGCTCTCATGACCGACGCGACGCGGCCCGCCGAGGTGGAAGGCGAGCACCTGTTCTTCCTCGAAGACTACAGCCTCGAACCCGGTGACGTCATCACGTACTACGTCTCCGCCGCTGATGTGCCGCGCGCCGACGATCCGGTCGTCTCCGATCTGTACTTCGTCAAAATCCTGCCGTTCGACCTCACCGTGGAGCAGGTCAACAACATGGGCGGCGCAGGAGGCGGCGGGCAGTCCAGCGCCATCGTCATGAATCAAGTTCAGATCCTCAGCGCCATCTGGAATCTACTCCGCGATCAGAAGACGATGGAAGAAACCGAAGTCGAAGAGGCCACCGAAGGCATTGTCCAGGCGCAGCAGACATTGCGGCAAGAGATTTCCGAGCGCATCAACTCGACGGCGTTCTCGACGGAGCTTCGGATGAGCGAGGAGAACATGAAGATCGTCGAAGAGCTGCGTGGTGCTGTGACGGCCATGGACGAGACGCTGGGCGAGTTGCGCGATGACGACTTGCGCGGCGCCCTCAAGCCAGCCCGTCGCGCCCTCAACCAACTGGAGAAAGCCGATGCGGCCAACCTAGAGAAGCAGGTCGCGCGGCAGCAACCCGGTCAAGGCGGCGGCGGGGGGAGCGGGGCCATGGAAGAGCGGATGACCGAGCTGATGGACCTCGAACTGGATATTGCCAAAGACAAGTACGAGACCCAGCAGCAACAGCCGTCGGGCGGGCAGCAGAGCGAATTAGACGAGGAAAGCGCCGAACTGCTGCGCCGCGTGCAGGAGCTGGCACGGCGGCAGGAGTCGCTGGCGAACCAGAACCAACAGATGCAGACCGAGGAGGAGCAGCGCCGCTTCATCGACCGCCTCCAGCGCGAGCAGGACGAGATTAACGAACAAGCGCAGCAACTCTCGCAACAGATGCGCCAGCAGTCGCAGCAGCAGGGCAGCAGCCAAGCGCGCCAGCAGCAACAGCAGATGGACCGCGTGGCGCGCAACATGCGGGAAGCTGACCGCGCCCTCCGCGAGAACGACCAGCAGACGGCCCGCGCGCGCCAGCAGCAGGCCCTCAACGACTTGCAGCGCCTGGAGCGCGACTTGGGCCAGCGCCAGCAAGGCTCGATGCGTGAGCAGATCCAGGACGTCGCCGAGCAGTTCGACCAGTTAGAGCAGCAGCAGGACGAGATGCAGCGCTCGTTGGATGCCGCCCGCCGGGAGGCCGAAGCGGCTGGGACGGGCATGCCGAGTGAGGAGCGGCAGCAAGAGCTAGAGCGTCAGGCCGAGGCCGGGCGTGCCATGCTGGAGGCCTTGCAGCAGGACGTGGAGACTGCGCGGCGGCAGCGCGAGGACGAAGACGCCTCGGTAGGCCGGGCGCTGCGTCGGGTAGAGCAAGAGCTAGAGCGCCAGCAGCTCGACCCCAACCTCCGCCGCACGCAAGAGGCGCTGCGTCAAGGGTGGGTCGATCAGGCCAGCCGTTCGCAAGAGAACGTGCGTGCCGGGCTCGACCGCGTCCGCCGTGACATGGACGAGCTGCGCCGTCAGCTGCCGATGGGCCGCGGCGAGCAGGCCGAGCAGAACATGGACGCCATGCGCGAGATCATGCGGCAAGTCGACGCCCTCCGCGCCAATGCGGAGCAGCAGCCCCAGCAAGGCCAGCAACAGGGCGATCCGCAGAATGGACAGCAGGCCCAACAAGGCCAGCAAGCAGGACAGCAGCAAGGCCAAGGGCAGCAGGCACAGCCCGGACAACAAGCGGGACAGCCAGGTCAAGGCGGAGGAGGTCGTGCTGCCGCCGCTCGTCAGCAGCAGCGCCTCGATGCGCTGCGTCGCGACTTGCAGGAGCTGTCGCGCAACGCCGAAGGGGAAGGCCGCGTGGGCGAACTTGCGCAAAACGCTGCCCGTGCCCTCGGCCGCGCCGACAACAGCGGGGTCTTGCTGGGCGAGGACGCTGAGGCGTTCTTCCAGTCGCGCGTCTACGACATCCTCCGCGCGCTCGAAGCCGAAGTGCAGCGCGAGATGGATGCTCTCGCCCTGGAGCAGCGCCTCTATGGCACCCGCCGCGCCGACGTGCCCGAAGCCTACCGGAGCCTCACCGAGCAGTACTACGAAGCGCTCTCACGCTCTAAGAATTAGTCAATGGGTCGCACGCCACAGGTCAACAGATCGCAGGTCAAGGAATGATAACATTCTGTTCGCTGTGTAGCTGGAAAGGAAGACGAAGCGGCTCTGTTCAGCGAAAACCGTGCGGTAGCTTGGACCTACGGACTCGAAACGTTCGACCTGCGACCTTCTGACCTGAGACTTGAAGCCCAATCTTGCCGACCTTCGACGACATATTCAAGTTCAGCCCGCTGCAGTACGCCGAAGGCGCGCTGGGTCTGCAAGGCGGTGTGCTGGTGGCACTGCTGGTGCTGGTCGTCGGCGTTGGTGTCTTCGTCGCGGTCTACCTCCTCACGAAGCGGTCGCTGCGCCTCAAGGACCGCGCCGTCGTCTTCGGCTTGCGCGGTGCGCTGCTGGCCCTCATCTGCCTGCCGCTGCTCGAGCCCGTCTGGATCACGCCCGACGTGGTGCCTGATGAGAACTTCGTCGCCGTCGTCGTCGATGGCTCGGCCAGCATGTCAATTCCCGATGGCCTCCTCGCCGAAAGCCGCGGCGCTGACGCGCTCACGGTGCTGGGCGCTGAGGGCGGGCTGGTGGACGGCCTCGGCGATGTGTTCAAGCTGCGCTATTACACGTTCGGCGACCGCACGCAGCGCGTTGACTCGCTCAGCGGCGCTTTCGACGGCACGCAGACCGACCTCACCGCTGCGCTCGGGCGTGTGCTCGACGACTTTCGCGGCATTCCGCTCAGCGGCGTCGTGCTGCTGACGGATGGCGGTGACAACAGCGCTGCCGTCCCGCGCAACGCGGCGCAGGCGCTTCAAGCGCGCGGCATCCCGCTCCACGTCGTCGGCCTGGGACAGACGAGCTATGCCCAGGAGCGCGAGGTGCTGGATGCTAAGGTGAGCCGGGGCGTGGAGGTGACGACGGGCGCCGAGATCGACGTGAAGGTGCGCAGCTGGGGGCAGGAGTCCGCGCCCGTGCGCATCACCGTGCAGCAGGGCGACGAGGTCGTGCTGGAAGAGTCGCGTCGCCTCAAAGGCGATGGTCGCGTCGATCAGTTCACGCTCTACCTCAACGAGCCGAAGCCGGGTGCCGAAGCTTACACGCTCGCGCTCGATCCTGCGCCCGGCGAGGTCAACACGCAAAACAATACCCTTGACCTTCTCGTCGATGCCCGGCAAGACACCGTCCGCGTGCTCTACGTGGAGGGTCACCTGCGACGCGACTTCAAGTTCATCAAGCGCGCCCTCGAAACGGATCAAGTCATCGAGTTTACGTCCGTTTCGCGTACCGGCACGGGGCGCTTCTACCGCCAGGGCATCCGCTCGCCCGACGAGCTGCAAGGCGGCTTTGCCAACTCGGAGGAGGAGCTGTTTGCCTACAAGGCCGTCTTGCTGGGCGATGTGGAGGCCGCGTACTTCTCGCCCGATCAACTGCAACTGCTGGAGCGCTTCGTCCGCGCACGTGGCGGCGGCTTCCTGATGATGGGCGGGCGCCTCGCATTCACCGAAGGCGACTACTGGAACACGCCCGTCCAAGATGTGCTGCCCATCGACCTCGACCTCAACCGGCGGCAGGTGCTGCCCACCTCGTACACCAACCCCGAGCAGCCGCCGCTGGAGCAGGGCTTCCGCTTTGAGCCCACCGTCGCTGGCGAGGAGCACCCCATCCTCAAGCTCTCGCCGGATCCTGCCACCAACCGCATCCGCTGGGCCGATCTGCCGGGGCTCACCAGCATCAACTTCCTCGGCCCCGTCAAGCCCGGCGGCATCGTCCTCGCCGAGAAGCCTACCGACGACTTCGGCGCGTCGGAGCCGCTACTGGTGGTCCAGAACTATGGGCGCGGACGCAGTGCTGCGCTGGCTACGTCGAGCACGTGGCGTTGGCAGATGCGGATGGAGCTGGAGGACCAGCGGCACGAGCGATTCTGGCGGCAGCTGGTGCGCTGGCTGGTAGCATCGGCGCCCAACCGCGTCAACCTGAGCGTTGAGGCGCAGCGCTACGCACCCGGCACCACGGTGCCGTTCCAGGTCGAGGTGTTTGAGCCCGATTACCTCCCGCGTGAAGGTGCTAGGGTCTCGGGCACACTGCGCTCGCCAGCAGGCCTCACGTCGCGCATCGAATACACCGCCGACCTCACCACGCCGGGGCGTTACCTCGGGCAGGCTACCGTCGAGGAGACGGGCGTTTATGAGGCCGAAGTGACCGTCTACGACGCCGATGGGCGCTATGTGGGTATCCACGATCAGCGCTTCCTGGTGCAGCCGTCGAAAGAGGAGTTCTACGACGCCACGCAGAAGGTCGGGTTGCTGCAAGAGCTGGCCGAGGTCAGCGGCGGCACGTACTACACGGCAGATGCTACCGATGGGCTCGTGACCAACCTGCGCCAGCGCCGCACCAGCACGTCCATCTTCGAGGCATCGCCACTATGGGACATGCCCGCGTTTTACCTCCTGCTTCTCGCGCTCTTCGCGGGCGAGTGGGCCTACCGCCGTCGCCGAGGGTTGCCATGATCGAGTCTCAAGTCAGCAGGTCGAAGATCTCAGGTCGTGTGCCGCTCTGGCCGCGCGTGCTAGCTGCCAGCGCATTTGTATTTGTGATGTTCTCAGGTTTTCAGGGGGATGCCTGGGGACAAGAGCGCCACGCGCTGCTCATCGGCGGTCTCGGAGGGGATGCGGATAACACTGAGCGCTTCCTGGGTTTCCTGCGCGACACCGACGCGGCGTTGCAAGCTGCTGGGGTCGCGGCAAGTCAGATTACGGTGCTGGCCGAGGCATCCGGGCAGGAGCAGCCGTACGTGGATGGCCTCTCGAACGATGAAGGCATCCGCGCCGCGTTCCGGGCCCTCAATCAGCGCGTGGGGGTGGACGATGAGGTGATCGTCATGCTCTTTGGGCACGGCAGCATGGCCGGAGGCGAGGCGCGCTTTAACATTCCGCGCCGCGACCTCGCCGCCGCCGACTACGCCGCCCTCCTCAGCGCCCTCCCGACCAGCACCGTCCGCTTCGTCAACACCGCCAGTTCTAGCGGCCCGTTCGTCGAAGCCCTCAGCGCGCCGGACCGCCTTGTGCTTACCGCCACGCGCTCCGGCCAGCAACGCAACCAAACGCGCTTCCCCGACCACTTCGTTGAGGCCCTGCAATCCGACGATGCTGACCTCAACCGCGATGGCAACCGCTCATGGGCCGAGCTTTTCCAGTTTGCCGCCGAGGCCACGCTCGAATCGTTCCGCGCCGAAAACAAGCTGCCCTCCGAAATCGCCCTCCTCGACGCCGACGGCGACGGCACGGGCATGCCCATCGAAGAACTAGACGACACGCTCGACGCCGAGGCAGGCGCCCGCCTCTGGTTCTCGCAAGGCCAACTCGCCCAAGCCCTCGCCACGGCCACCGGATCGCAGCGCCAGCAGCTCGAAGCGCTCATCGTCCAGCAGCGCACCCTCGAAGACGAAGTCGCCGCCGTCCGCGCCACAAAGGCATCTGCTGACGAAGACGAATACTACGACGCCCTCGAAGACGTACTCGTCCGCCTAGCCCGCCTCTCCGACGAGATAGACGCCGTGCAAGGGCAGTAAATGAGCAGGCACCTCGCCGATGCTCGTGGCAAGGCGGAGTTGATAGGGAATGATAGGCGGTTTCCCCTTGTCATCCCGAGCGGCGGCCAGAGGCCAAAGTCGAGGGATCTCCCACTTGGTCGTTGAGCAGTCCCTGAGCGGGGGAGATCCCTCGGCTTCGCTCGGGATGACACGTGGAAGCGGAGGGTTGTACTCTGAATTACCGGAACGGGTACAACACCGAGCGAAAGCGAGTCACCAACGTCGGTCTCGTGGCCGGGGGCGCGTCGGGCAGAGCGGACGAGTAGCGTTCAGCTAGCGAGCAACAGCGAGACGCCCTGAAACCGCCAGCCTCCCGGCTCGCTAGGTGCGGGATTGCGCGCTGGAAAGTCCGCTGTGCGTTTCCGAGATCGACAAGCGTTTTTGGTTCGTTTTTGCGCTTCAAAAATGAACGTCCAGGTCAACGAAGGCGCTAAGTTTTGAGAAGCCAGAGGTCAATCTCGAAGCGAAACCCTCAGTACTTCGCAGGCGTCCCCGCCGCCGGAATCGAGTCCCGAATAAACTCCCGAATGTGCTCGTTCGAGGTCACCAGATCCTCCGCCCGCAGGTACATCATGTGCCCGCTCCGATACCCTTCAAACCGCATCCGGTCCTGCAGGCGCCCGCTCGGATCCATCTGCCACATCACGTACTTGGCCGTGAAGTAATCCGTGGCGCCGTCGTAGTAGCCCGACTGCACGAGCACCTTCAGGAACGGGTTCTGCGCCATCGCTT
>JBCDJT010000053.1:0-30952 GCA_038747545.1 Bacteroidota bacterium | reverse complement strand
CCTGAATGAACGTGTCGAAGTCCAGGTCTGCCAACTCAGCGATCAGGAAATCGTGCAGCTCGTCGGCAAGGAAGACAGTAAGTTCAATCGTACGGGCAGACACGAAAGGTGTTAGGGTTCGCCGCGGGCGATGGTGATGCCCCAGGCGTCCGCGTTAGGAGGTTCATCGCGGCCAAAGCTCCCGTAGGCATGGGAAAAGTCGGTCTTGAAATATACAATGTACTCGCCTTCTGGAAGTGTGATGATCCCGCTAAAGTAGCGGCTGCGCCCGTCGTTGCCTGCGGCCTCGGTGTTGTCCCAGGTCATTTCCCAGACGGTCTCGCGGGTGTCGGCACGCTCAATCCAGCCGTAGTCGTACTGGACGCTAAAGGAGAGCTCGCCGAGGGCGTAGATGTACAGCTCGGACTCTTGGTCGAGGCTGAAGGAGGACTCGATGTTGGCGTTGTCGCCTAACTCGGTGTGCTGCACCAGGATGCGATCTTGCGGGATGTCGAAGCGGGGCAGCATCGTCTCAGTGACCTCGGTGTCTACGCGGGCCGAGGCGCCCCGCCGTGGTTCTTGAAGGACCGTGTAGTCCTCGTCGGTCACCATGCGGTCGAGGGCAAAGAGGGCGATGCCCCACCGCTCCTCGTTGTCTGGAGCGCCGTCGTCGAAGTCGTTGTAGGCGTGCGAGCCGTCGGTGCGGTAGTGGATGGTGTAGCTGCCCGCCTGGAGATCGAGGAAGGCCGTGCCTACGCGGTTGTTCTCGTTGCCGCCTGCCCAACTGGAGTTCTCATCGCTGAGCTCCCAGATGGTATCGCCCGTCCGGTCGTCCACAATCCAGCCATAGTCGTACACGCTGCTGCTGATCTCGCCCATGGCGGAGACAATCGCCTTCAAGGGACGCTCCAGGCGGATTTGGGTGGAGAGCTGCTGGTTGTTGGTGACGCGCATGATCTCAGCCATCGATCCGCGCGAGCTCCACGGGTCGAACGGGACGGCATGGACAGAGTCGCGGGCCGGAATGGCGCGAAGGGTGAGGCCGTAGAAGAGCGGGTCGAGCGGGGGGTTGCCGTACCACTCGTCGTAGTCGTGGCCGCGGTCGGTGTCGGTGCCTGCGGTGTAGACGCCGGGCGCCAGCCGCAGCTTGGTAAGGGCTATGCGGTTCTCCGCTACGCCGCCGGCATGCTCCGTACTTTCCTTCGTCAGCGACCATACCTTCTCGCCCGTGAGCTCGTTGCGGATCCAGCTGTAGTCATCGGGGGTCTGGCTGATCTCGCCAATGGCACGCACGCCGACGACCATAGGCTCTTTCACCTCGAAGAGGAGCTCTTCCTGCTCGCCGTCGCCCGTAGGTGCTGACGACCAGATGGTGCCCGGCAGCCGCACGGAGCCGTCGGCCTTGCGCCGGCTGAAGTCATAGTCGATCTGGAAAGACGTGGGGTCGAGCGGGAGCACATGCATCGTCCACTTGCTTGCGTCGCCCCGCCATGGCTCGTCGGTGTTGAAGAGCCCACTGATGAGCCCGCGCCCACGGTCCACGCGGAGCTCGTTGCCCAGCGAGGTGAAGTAGGCCTCGTACCGCCCAGGCTCAAGTTGGAGGGTGTCCCGCGCCTCGGCGCTAAGGCCACGTCCTTCCGATGCGGTGGCGGCGCTCATCATCCACGTCACCTCGCGCGTGTCGCTGTCTACGATCCATCCATAGGCTGCTAGGCGCCGCACGTCGCGCCGCTCGAATGAACCGACGGCCTCGACCACGACGGCTGTCGGCGCCGTCACGGTGAAGGCGGATTGATGGAAGGGGATGTCGGAGAGATCAGCGAGTACAAGCGCATCGGAGGGCATGTCTTCGCTCGCCACCATCCGATACCCCAACAGGAGCACAACGGCAAAGAGAGCGAATAACTGTAAGCGGACTAAGCCTCGCTTTTTCATACGGTCTGGAGCTAACAGGGCCGGCGGAGGGCCGTGGACAGGCAGCGCGTTCCTCGGTGCTACGCAGGATAGGCGTGGAGGTTACTGCACCAGCGACATGGGAGGTGAGACCTGCCTGATCGGTACGCCGGGAGCGGCACGGCCAGGCCGGATTGTGCCACATAACAGCTGAAAAAGCGCTACCTTGTGCGCCACCGATAGGCTGTAACAAATGCGCGAGCGCTCCAGTACAAGCGTCGCATTGTTCAGGATGTGAGTTCTGCCTATCCCACGTCGCTTCCACTCGTCTGCCAGCCGCATGCCGGTGCTTCCTTCGGGCCAGTCGATTCGCCAAGCCCTCACGTCGCCACGTGGCACGCGGGGGCAGCGCGTGCTGATGGCTATCCTGGTGGGCGTCTGCTACGTGCTCGGCTTCGTCTACCACTTCGTGCTGTGGCAGACCGGGCAGCCTGCAGCACCTGTCCTAGAGTGGGCCTACCACGCCGTGGTGGCTATCGGGTTTGGGATGGCGTGGTACCTGCTCTACCAGTACATCCGTGTCCGCTATGGGTCTCCAGCCAAAGTCTTCTGGACGACGCTGTTGCTGGGCATCTTCCTGCTGGGCATTGCCAGCCTGATGAGCAACGTGGGGGCGCCCGTGAGCGGGGCACTGGTGGGCAGCGCTGCGCCAGGTATCGACATTTACCTGAACGTGCCCCTCAGCCTCCTAACGGTGGTCAAGGCCAACCTGATCAGCTTGGGCACTGTTGCGTTCGGGCTGCTGTTGCTGATCCAGTTCCGGCAGCTGGTGCTGTTCAAGCGGAGCAAGAGCAGCCAGCGCAACTGGTACCTGATGCTTGGGCTCATCCTCTTTACGTCGCTGACGGCGCTGTGGGTAGAGCCGGGTGCCGCCAAGATCATCTTGTTCCTCCCGGCCGTGGTGCTGATCACGATCAATGCGTTCCGCCTGTCGTGGATCGTGTACCTGTCGTTCAAAGAGAAGATGGTGGTGAGCGGGCTCTCGCTGCTCCTATTCCTGATGCTCCTGGTTGGATTCGTCGGGCTGGTGAGCGACGACGTGGTGATGGCGGGCTCATTACTGTCCTATTACAGCCCGATGCTGCACACCTTCAGCGTGCTGGCCTATCTGTTTGGCATTCTCTACTGCGCGACGTCGCTGCTGTCGCTGATCTTTCACCTGCCGACCACCACTGACTTCCAACGTAAGGCGGGTGAGCTGGCTGCCATGCAGTCGCTCACGCGACTGGTGAGCCAGGTGTTCGATGCCGAGACGTTGTACTCGACCATCACCTCGTCGCCCATCGAGGCGAGCTTGGCGAACACCGCATGGCTGGTCATCCCCGAGGTGCGAGATGGCGCCATCCGGTCACGCATCGTGGCAGCTACTAACACCACGCCCGCCTTCCTCAACGAAGTGCTCGATGCCAAGGCGCTGTACGACGAGGTGAGCAGCAGCCGCGAGACGCTGCACCTCGCACAGGCCCCCGCTGACCACCGCGTAGCCGCCCGCCCCGGCGATGGCATCGGCAGCCTGATCGGCATTCCGCTCATCGCCCGCGACCGCCCCATGGGCGTGCTCTTTGCCAGCAAGGAAGTCTCGATGGGCTTCGAGGATGACGACATCGACGCCCTCAAGGTGTTTGCCGCTCAGGCCTCCATCGCGCTCGACAATGCGCACCTGTTCAAGGAGCAGCTCGACAAGGAACGCCTCAGCCGCGAGCTCGACATCGCCCGCGAGGTGCAACAGAAGCTCTTACCTCAAGCGCTTCCGCCCGTTGACGGGGCTACGGTAGCCGCATCCAGCGTATCGGCGCAAGAGGTGGGCGGAGACTACTACGACGTAGCCCAGGTCGACGCGCAGCGCACCGCCTTCATCGTGGGCGACGTGTCGGGCAAGGGGACATCGGCGGCCTTCTACATGGCCGAGCTGCAAGGCATCTTCCACGCCGTGAGCCGCTTGGCACCCTCGCCCGTCGACTTCCTCAGCGAGGCCAACCGCGCCCTCAGCGGCTCGCTCGACCGCAACGTGTTCATCTCAGTCGTGTACGGCTTGCTGGATGTGGAGAAGGAGGAGCTGGTGCTGGCGCGTGCTGGTCACTGCCCCGTAGCCACGATCAATCTCCAGGGCGAGGCGCGGTTCGTGCGCTCGCGTGGCATGGGGCTCGGCCTGGACCGCGGTCAGCTCTTCCGCCACGCCCTCGCCGAAGAGCGCATCCCCCTGCAGCCCGGCGATGTGTTCGTGCTCTACACCGACGGTATCGTAGAGAGCCGCAACGCTGCCGACGAGGAGTACGGGTATGACCGCCTGCTGGCGGCCCTGAAGGAGCACCGCCACGAAGACGCGGCGGATCTGCACCGCGCCCTCATCGATGACCTCCAGCGCTTCACCGGGCATGACTACTACGACGACGACATGACTCTCTTGGTGTTGAAGTGGCACGGCATTAACTTGGCGGGCTCGCTGCACTCGGTCGCTGCCGTACCCGACGGAGAGACGCACGAAAGCGTTGCGCTTTCGGAACTGGCTCTTCCGGCTGAGTGATGCAACCATCGCACGGAGCATCCGTCAAGGACTTCCAGACTAGCTGATTTATCGCATGAGCAATTTTTCCGTTGGCTTTCGCACACATGGTGCCGTTCAGATGCTTGATCTGAAGGGCGAACTGGATGCGCACACCGCTCCCGAACTGGAGGCGGCCATCGAGAAGTGCCGCGATGAGCAGAAGTACAGCCTCATCATCAACGGGGCTGCGCTGCAATACATTTCGAGCGCAGGTCTGGGCGTCTTCATGGCCTACATCGAAGAGATGCGTGAGGCGGGGGGCGACATCAAGATTGCGGCGCTCCAACCCAAAGTCTTCAACGTCTTCGACCTGCTCGGCTTTCCGCTCCTCTTCGACATTGTGGAGGATGAAGCCGAGGCGCTGGAGCGCTTCGACAAGGCCCCATCTTAACCCACACGGTTTGCCGCCTGATGACATGACACGCTGATCCCGTTGGCCCGCACCATTCATAGCACCACGATTCCGAGTTCGACGACGTACCTCGGCGATGTGCGCAGCTTCATCGAGAAGTATGCGCGCCGGGCGTCCCTACCCGAGCCTCAGGTGGAGCAGATGAAAATTGCCGTGGATGAGGCCTGTACCAACGTGATTGAGCATGCCTACAAGAATGAGGAAGGCCACCAGATCGACCTGGCCATCATCATAGAACCGGAGCGCTTCATCGTGCGCATCCGCGACAGCGGCGTGGCGTTCCAGCGGTCCGAATATGAGGAGCCCGATCTCGTTTCCTTCGTCAAGCGCCGCAAGTCAGGCGGGTTCGGCGTGCATATCATGCACCGGCTGATGGACGAGGTGGAGTACAACACGGTGGGCAGGTTCAACGAGTGCTGCCTGATCAAGAAGCGCGCCACCACCAACGGCACCCACTGACGCCCTGCGTCAGTTCAACACCGCCTGAGAGAGCGCATAAGCCACGGCGGGGCTCATATCCGTCTCGATGACGTAGGCGCGTGGCGGCGCGGCGTCTTGGACGAGCACAACGACGATCTGCGTGAGCGGATCATAGGTAGCCATCTGCTGCTGGATCCATCCCGAGCGGTCGGCGTGGAGCAGCCCGGCAAACCAGCCTAGCTCGGCCGTGCCGAAGGTGATGGGAATGGAGGAGAAGGGTTGGACGGCCAGCGCTTCCACCGAAAGGGCCATGCGCGTGACGATGGCGCCACGCCCGCTGTACTGGAAGCCCTCGTGCGCCGCGGCGGCCAGCATCGACCAGAAGCCGAGCAGGTAGTTGTGATGGGCGAGCTCCAGCGCGTCTTCCTCTTCCACCCACGGGTGCATCTGGATCTCGACGTGGCGCGTGCCGTCGGTGAAGGTGGTGCTGCGGTGTGTCATGGCTGGGCGGGCCGATGTGGAAGGCGCTACCAAAATCGATGTACGAGGGCAAGCTGCCAATAGTTCAGCGCGGGGTTGCAAGAACATTGCGAAAGGCGCGTGCGGTCTGCTGTCCGCACCGCGCCCGAGGAGAGTGCTTTTCGATATATTCCGCCTGCTCTTCTCATGACCTGATGCTCTCCATGAAACGTCCTACGCTACGTGACTGGCCCGCCTGCCTCGTTGCATGCCTCTGGCTCGGCGTAAGTGCCTGTCAGCCCGCCCTGCCCGTGGCAACGCCGTTGCGCGTGGCGACCTACAACATCGAAGACATCCGCACGGCCGATGTTCTCCGCAATGACCATCCGCGCCTGCAGGCTGCCGCCGAGGTCATTCAGGTGCTGCGGCCCGATGTGTTGCTCATCAACGAGATGACATACGACGGCGCCGATGATCCCTGGGTGACTGGCAGTACAGCGCCGGGGCAGAACGGCCAGCGCTTCGCCGACCAGTACCTTGCCGTCGCCCAGCAGCCCATGCTAGAGCCCATCTACTACACGGCGTACATGGTGCCCTCAAACACCGGGCTGCCGAGCGGCTTCGACCTCAACAACGATGGCGAGGTCGTCACCTCGTTTCCGACGCCCGAAGCGGCTGGGGAGGACGGGGCGCCGCCTCCGCAGACGCCGGAGCAGCGCGCCTACGGCAACGACGCGTGGGGCTTCGGCACCTTTCCCGGGCAGTACGCCATGACGATCCTCGTACGTACGGGTTTAGACGTGGATGTGGAGGCGAGCCGTACCTTCCAAACCTTCCGCTGGAGCCAGATGCCCGACGCGCTACGGCCGGTTGATCCCGAAGCGGAAGAACCGTGGTATGACGATGCGGAGTGGGCCGAGATGCGCCTGAGCTCAAAGACCCACTGGCACCTGCCTGTCGTGGGCACAGCGGGCGATACGCTGCACGTGCTGGCGAGCCATCCCACGCCGCCTGCCTTCGACGGCCCCGAGCAGCGCAACAAGCTGCGCAACCACGATGAGATCCGCCTCTGGGCCGACTACCTCAGCGGCGCCAGTTACATCGCCGACGATCAAGGCCAGCCAGGGGGGCTCCCCGACGGCGCGCACTTCGTCATCATGGGCGACCAGAATGCCGATCCCGACGAGGGCAGCAGCCACAACGATGCCATCCAGCAGCTGCTGCAGCATCCGCGTGTCAACAGTGGGTTTGTCCCCATCGCCGACTCGTCTGGGCAAGCCGCGTATCCCGACCTCGACCCTGACGACACGGCGACGTGGGGTCTCCGCGTGGACTACGTCTTGCCCTCGGCTTCGCTGGAGATCGTGGGCGGCGGCATGTTGCGGCCCGAGACGACGGTCGTGAGTGATCACTTCCCCGTCTGGCTCGACGTGCAGTTTCCCCAGGAGGCGCCCTGATGTGGATGCAACGCACCATCACCCTCAAGCCCCGGCGTCGGGGGTTTCACCTCATCACTCGTGAGGTCCTTGGTCAACTGCCTGAGCTAGCGCAGGTCAAGGTGGGCCTGCTCCACCTCTTCATCCACCACACGTCGGCGAGCCTGACGCTCAACGAGAATGCCAGCCCCGAGGTGCGCACCGATATGGAAGCGCACTTCAACGCGATGGTACCCGAGCATCAGCCGTACTACCGCCATACGCTGGAAGGCTCTGACGATATGCCCGCCCACATCAAAGCGTCGCTATTGGGGAGCAGCCTGACCTTGCCCATTGCGCAGGGGCGGCTGAACCTGGGGACGTGGCAGGGGCTCTACCTCTGCGAACACCGCGACCATGGCGGGGCTCGCCGCCTTGTGCTCACACTGCAGGGCGATGTTGCATAATTGAACAAGAGCCAAGGGCGTGTAGCAGATCCCCACAAAACACACGCAGATGTGCCGCAGAGGCTTCACTTTTGCCTCGCCTGCTGTAGATTGTAACCGTTCCCTTTCCTCCATCTACGGTTACCCTACCATGCGCTTACAAGATGCTCCCGCCGAAGAAGCCGGCTTCGACCCGGCCACATTGCTAGACCCCGAGGTCTTGCTCTCGTTCGGCATTTCCGTCGCCAAGGCCATAGTCCTGCTCATACTGACCTGGATCGTGGCTGGTTGGATATCAAAGCTAGTCCGCAAGGCCTTCAATAAGGCGAATGTCGATGTCTCGGTATCCAAGTTTGTCAGCGGGATCGTACGCTATCTGGTGCTGATCGCTGGTGTGCTGGTCGTACTCGATGCTGTTGGTATCAAAGCAACCAGCTTCATCGCCATCCTCGGTGCGGCTGGTCTCGCGGTCGGCTTGGCCTTGCAGGGTACCATCTCCAACTTTGCGGCAGGCGTGATGCTGCTGCTCTTCCGCCCGTTCAAAGTCGGCGATGTAGTCAGCGTGGGTGGCCATACAGGCAAGGTCGATGAGATCAGCCTGCTTTCGACCAACCTCGACACGCCCGATAACCGCCACATCATCATTCCCAACGGCGCCATCTTTGGCTCCACCATCGAGAACATCACCAAGCGCCCCACACGCCGCGCCGATGTGAACGTGGGCACCGATTACCCGGCTGACCTCGACCACGTGCGCGAGGTGCTAGAGAAGGCTGCTTCGGAGGTACCGGGCATGCTGAAGGAGCCTGCGCCGCAGGTCTACCTCGTTGCCCTCGGCGGCTCCTCTATCGACTGGCAGGTGCGTGTATGGTGCAACACGGCCGATTACTTCGCCGTGAAGGAAGCCACCACGCGGGCAGTCAAGATGGCGCTCGACGCCGCTGACATTGGCATTCCGTTCCCGCAGATGGATGTGCATCTGGATGGCCTCGTCGAGACGAAGCCTGCCTCGTAACAGCCGTACTTATGTGCTAGTGCAGGGCCGCATCGGGTTCGCGTTACGACGGGAAGACGATGCGGCCTTGCAGTGCCTCGGCATCGGCGGGCGTGATGGCGACGTAGATCTCGTCGGCGTAGCGCCATACGAGGACGTCGCGTGTGGCTTCGTCGTAGCGCTGAAAGCGGCCCTCGGCCTCGATGTACTGCAGCACCTCGTTGCTCAGGTCAAGCTGCTGGGCATATTGCGTGAGCAACGCATAATTGAGCGCCACCAGCGTGATGGGCACAGGCTGTGTCTCGGCCTGGTCTTCGTAGACAAATACGGGGACACTCACCTCGTCGGTCAGCGTACGGATACTCACACCTGCCAAGGGCGCCGCGTCGATCTCCGGCAGCGTCAGCCGCCAGCTGAGTCGCGAGAGGACCATGTTCTCGGCCTGCTCCAGGCTAGCTGTCTCAAACAGGAGCGACTGGTCCTCGGCTTGGGCCACCGCGAGGCGGATCACATCCGTCACGGGGGGCTGCTGAAACGCCTCAGACGCGAGATATCCGATGGTTCCTGCTGCAAAGATCAGAACGGAGGCGATCAACGACCGCTTGAGTACGCGGCCCAAGGCCGAGCTGGCCGCGTCGGCCTGGGGCGCAGGCTTGGGGCGATCAGAGCCCGCGGCCACGGCGGCTAGGTTCTCGCGCGTGGCGTCGGGCAAGGGCGCCACGAGCGTCGGGTTGGCGGTCTGAAAGACGGCGGTGAGGCGTTCGGGAGCAAGCGCCTCGGCAGTGAGCAGTCGGCGCTCGCTAGGCGCTACGGCCTGCCACACGGACGCCTGCAACGCTGTCCGCGCGGCGTCGAGGTGCTGGGCTGTGAGTTCGCCCGGCAGGCCTAAGATGTGCTGTGCGCTGTCGATGGAGAAGCCCTCGCCGTCGCAGAGGAGGAGGAGAAGGCGCTGGCGGTCGGGCAGTGCAGCTAGCGCCACCGGCATGACACGCTGGAGCACTTGGTCTACCAACTGCTGCTGCACGGACGACGGCGCGGCGGGCAGGGCTTGCTCGGCCTGAACCTCATGCAAGAGTTGAAACAGCCAGGCCTTCTCGTCGGAAACGATGGGCTGTTGCGCCAGTTGCTGGTAGGCTCGCTGGTAGGTGGCCTCTACGAGATGTGCCGCTTGGGTGGGCGAAGCAGTGACGGCCTGGGCGAACGCGTACAGCGCGTCGGCGTGGTCCAGCAATGCGTCACGCGATGGCGTGCTGGGGGCATCGGAATCGGGCTGGGCCATGAAGCGAGAGTGGGCTAGCGCTCGTCCTGAAAGACAAACGTGACGTGGGCGCCGCGTCGAATGCTGAGCAAGTCGGCTGCGTTCCCGCCGTGTACTGCGATTTCGAGGTAGCCCTGGCTATCGGTCAGCAGCAGCGGCTCGCCCCGGGGCACGGCGCTGTACGTGGCGTGATGCTGCTGGAGCACATCGGAGCCGACGTAGCACTTGAACGGGCGCTCGCGGCGGTATGCGTGGAGCATCACCTGCGGGATATTGGTGATGCAGTTGCCAAAGCGGTCAATGTGAAGTACCGAGCCGCGGATGCCGCGGTTGTCGGCGATGGGATGCGCCCAGTGTAGCGTAGTCAGCGCGTTCAGCGGCGTGCCGATCTCAGCGAGCGTACGCCCAGCAGCCAGGTGCGCTGCCGCAGGGGCAAAGATGTCGCGGCCATGGAAGGTGGGCGAAGGGTTGGAGGTCTGCCAGAACGCCGGGCGATCCAGCTCTACAAGTTCATCAGGTGCGTCATCGCCCAGGACGAGCGCGAACAGCCCATTGTCAGGACCTATAAACCACGTCTTGCCCTTGCGCAGCGCGATGGCCTTGCGGGCGGTGCCCACGCCAGGGTCAATGACGGCGAGGTGGATGGTGCCCGCCGGGAAGAACGGCGCGGCGGTGCGCAGTAGGTAGGCGCCTTGCATCACATCTTGCGCCGCAACCGCGTGGGTGATGTCGGCGAAACGGGCCGCCGGACAGCGCTGCAAGATCACGGCCTTCATGATGGCCACATAGGCGTCATCCGTGCCAAAGTCAGTGGTGAGGGTGATGAGCGGACCAGACACGATCAGGATTCCAAAGCCGAGGAGGGAACGCGGAATCATAACGACTCCCCCTTAGTTTGTTTTCAGTCTTCAGTGAAAACCCGAATCCCTGTACGCGTTTGTCTACCCCTTCGTCTTCGTCGCCTGAAGCATCCGGTGTGCCGCTGTCTGTACATGACGAGGCCCTGGAGCGGTTCATCTTGTTTTGGGGCGAGATGGCATCTGCGTGGGGCATTAACCGGACCATGGCGCAGATCCACGCGCTGCTCTACATCTCGGAAGACGCGCTAGACACCGACACGATCATGGAACGCCTCCAGATTAGCCGGGGCAACGCGAACATGAACCTGCGGTCGCTCGTCAGCTGGAGCCTGGTGCGGAAGGTCCACCAGCCGGGCTCGCGCAAGGATTTCTTCTACGCAGAAAAGGATGTGTGGCAGATGGCTGCGCGCATCATCCGCGAGCGCGAGCGGCGTGAGATCCGCCCCGTTGTGGCGCAGCTCCAAGAGTGCCGCGAGATCCTACTGAGCGAATCCAAAGGCGTAGACGGGTCGCTGGGCAAGCGGGATGAGCAGTTCATCGAACGTATTGACAACCTGATGGATTTGACGCGGATGCTGGAGTCGTTTGCCACCGCCGTGCTGCCGCTCGTTGAAGACGAACGCGCAAAGCTGCGCCGTGTGATTGAACTCATCGCTTCGTGGAAGGGGAAGGCGTAGCAGCGATGACAACCAAGCAAATTGGCGACCGCGGCGAAGACCTGGCCGTTGCCTACCTAGAGGCCGACAGGTACATCATCCTAGAGCGCAACTACCGCTTTGAGCGCGCCGAGGTGGATATCGTAGCGTTTCGTCCGTTTGAAGACTATACCGCTGGCGGCGAACTGGTCTTCGTAGAGGTCAAGACCCGCACGGGACTTGGCTACGGACATCCCGAAGAGGCCGTGACCGAAGCTAAGAAGCTCAACCTGATCAAAGCCGCCAAAGCCTACCTGCACGAGTTTAAGCTGGAAGGTTCGCCTTGCCGGTTCGACGTCATCAGCATCGTGCTCCAGGGCAGCGCAGAGCCCGACATCAAGCACTTCGAGAACGCCTTCTGGGTATTCTAGGGGCGCTGTACGTGTCGTTATTGTGCTCCACTGGAAAAACCTCTCGGCGGCGTGTACGTACGGTTCACCCCATCCACCTTGATGCTAGAGCAGCCCGCCATGACGCAAGAAATGCAGACAGCCGTCGCGCGGCTGCAACAATTGCCGGAGAGCGACCAAGTGCGCATCGGCGGTCAGATCAACGCCTACCTCAACAAGCTGGAGAATGTGCGTCGGATGGTGAAAGAAGGCCTGGACAGCGGTCCACCTACGCCACTAGACGCCGACGGTATCATCCGGCGTGGGCGAGCGCGATTAGCCGAAGTCGAGAAGAAATCTGTCTAATGGCTCTCGTCTACAAGCGCCCCAAGGCTGAAGAGGATCTTGACGAGATCTGGTTCTACCTCGCGCTCCGCAACGAACAAGCCGCGACCCGCTTGATCAAGCAAATCACCGCCAAGCTGGACATGGTAGCAACCTTCCCTTTCATGGGGCGCGCACGGGATGAACTGGGAGCAGGGCTGCGTTCCGTTCTTGTCGGTGACTACGTCGCCGTGTATCAACCTCTCGCCGAAGGGGTGCAAGGCATCGAGGTCATCCGTGTATTCCACAGTCGCCAGGACATAGAAGCCGAATTCGACGACATCGTCTCGTAGTGGAGGCTCTTATTCATCGCGCCGCCACTCGATGCGGTCGGTTTCGATGAGGCCGTGCTGATCGGAGAAGCCAGCGGGGAGTTCGACGACGTACTGCGCAGGCAGCCCGCCGGACTCGATGGTCTGCGGCGAGAGCGGCTTGGTGTACTTGGCAATGTGGACGATCTCGCCATCGGCAGCGGTGAACAGGATGTCGAGCGGGAGCGGCGTGTTGGCCATCCAGAAACCGCGGGGCTCCTCGTTGGGGAAGACGAACAGCATCGCGCTCATGTCCGGGAAGCTGTCCCGCTGCATCATGCCGCGTGTGATCGACGAGTCGTTATCGGCAATCTCAATGTCCACCGTCAGCAACGTATCATCGCCGCGTAGGAAGTCGAGCGTGCCGTCTTTGCGGAACGGGATGGTTTCTTCAGCAGCGGGTGGCGGGTCGGCTGGTGCGGGTGCGTCGGGGGCTGCGCAGCCCACGCAGCACATCAGTAGGGTAAGGGTGAAAACACGCATCAGTCAGTAGCGGAGGATGATTCACGGCGCCAGCGGATCCATGCAGTCGAGTCGATGCCGTACTTCTGGGAGAAGCCGCCGCGCACCTCGACCACGTACCGCGCCGGAGCCGTAGACTCAATGTAGGCCTCGGAGTAGGGCGTAGTGCGCTCCACGATGTTGATGACCTGCCCATCGGCCTCGGTGAACAGCAGGTCCAGCGGCAGTGGCGTGTTTTTCATCCAGAACGACCGCGGCTGGTCGTCGTCGAAGACGAACAGCATGCCACCGCGCTCGGGCAGCGACCGCCGGCCCATCAAGCCCCGCTCGCGTGCCGCTGGCGTGTCGGCAATCTCAATGGCGATGCGCGTGATGACGCTGCTGTCGGCGCGGAGGAAGTCGAGGATGCCATCGCCCCGGAACTCAGTGGAGACGGGTGGGGCAGGCTCGTTCTTTGGGCCGCAGCCCACGAGCACAAGTAGGGAAAACAGGAGGGCCAGGCGCACGGGTTAGACGTAGGAATCGAGCAAGAGGCGGTTGGCTACGGCATCGGCTACGAGCCGTCCGTTAGGCGTGAGCCGAACGCGACGGTTGCGGATCGGTTCGATGAGCCCATCGGCCTCCAGCCAAGCCAACTCGTCCACCTTGGCGTCGAGCAGGTCAACGCCATACGTCTCCTCCAGCATGTTGAGGTCGAGGCCATCGGAGGTGCGGAGGGAGAGCAGGATGTGCTCATCGCCGAGGTCGTCGAGCGAGAGGCGGTCGCGGGCGTCGAGGGGTAGGTGCCGTTGCGCGAGGATGGCCTCGTACTTCTTCAGGTTGGGCACGTTGTTCCACCGCTCGGCGCGTGAGCCCAGGCCGCGCTGCCACCAGAAGCTGTGCGCCGACGGCCCGAAGCCAAGGTAGTTAGTGTGCGTCCAGTACGCCTGGTTGTGGCGCGAGCGGAAGCCCGGCTTGGCGAAGCTGGAGATCTCGTAGGCTTCGTAGCCGTGCTCGCCCAGGTAGTCCATCGTGAACAGGTAGCGCTCGTTCATCGTGTCGGCATCGGTGGGCGTGACGATGCCGCGCTGCACTTGGTTGAACAGCGGCGTGCGCTCCTCCACCGTGAGCCCATACGTCGAGAGGTGAGGCACATCGAGGCGCACGGCCTTCTGCAGGTTGGCCGCCCAGTACTCGAACGGCTGCTCGGGCAAGCCGAAGATGAGATCGACGGTGAAGTTCTCGAAGCCTGCCTGCCGCGCCACACTCACCACCTTCTCCGCCTCCTCCGACGTGTGGTTGCGGTTCATGAAGGCGAGGTCGTCGTCGAAGAACGACTGGATGCCAATACTGAGCCGGTTGATGCCCAGGTTGGAGAGCGCGCGCATGTCATCGAGCCCCATATCCTCCGGGTTGAGCTCGATGGTCACCTCCGCATTGTCATCAATCTGGAAGTGATCGTAGAGCGCATTCAGGATACGGTATACGTCGGACGGAGGGAGCAGCGAGGGCGTGCCGCCGCCAAAGTAGACCGTATGGATAGGCTCTTTGTCGCCGTACTGTGCGCCGTAGTGCTCGATCTCACGGATCAGCGCACTGACGAACGAAGTAGGGGTCTTAACCGTGGTAACCACGTAAAAGTCGCAGTAGACGCACCGCCGCGTGCAGAATGGGATGTGAAGGTAGAGGCCAGCCACGTGGTCGTGTAGGTGAAACCGGAAGGTGAGGCGTCAGCCAACGCCGGAAAATGCGCCACGGTCCGGGCATCTATTGGCCTGCGCGGAACACAGAGGGCGTGCGCAGTTTTTCACACATGTGAACGCGTATCCAATACCGTTCGCTGTTTCCCCTTTTCTTTGGCCACCTCCATGGCGCATCCCGTTTACGACTCCTGGACCGAAGCTCACGACCTGAGCTTGCTCTACCTCACCCTCATGCATGGGACAGACCAGGAGATGGGCGATTTTGAGGTGCGCATGGTGGCCGCCTGCCTGGAGGCGCGCTGTCCTGACATCGACCCGATCACGGCCCGCCGCATCCTCGACTACGTGCTGCTCATCTTCATCAGCCGGACGGGGCAGCTGATGCTGGAGACGACCATTGCCTCGCTGGCCAAGAGCATGGCCCGCCCCGATCGCCTCGCCGTGGTGCAAGACTTGGTCAACATTGCCTCATCCGACGGGATCGTGATGCCCGCCGAGATGCAGTTCATCTCCCACATAGCGCACGAGTGGGACCTGGAGCACGAGGTGCAGTTCTGAGGGTTGAGTCGCAAGTTTGAAGGTCGAAGGTCTCAAGTCGGGCGATCCAGCGGGAAGTCACGCTTAGTGCTTTTCTGAACAGTGAATCTTGTGACCTAGGACCTGCCGATCTGGGACCGGAAAAGCGGAACGAATCGGTGAAGCGGAGGGTTGCGATCAGGCAACCATGCCTAGACCATTCCACCCCCCATGAAGTTTGTCGATTACGTCACCATCACCGTACGCAGTGGCAAGGGCGGTGCAGGGGCAGCCACCTTCCGGCGCGAGAAGTACGTGCCGCGCGGTGGCCCCAACGGCGGCGATGGCGGGCACGGTGGCTCGGTCATCCTCACAGGCGACAAGCGCCTCTACACCCTCCTCGATCTGCGCTACAACCGCCACCACTTCGCCCAGAACGGCCAGCGTGGGCAGGGCAGCAACAAGACGGGCAAAGATGGGGACGACATCATCTTGCGTGTACCCATCGGCACCGTGGCGACCAACACCGATACGGGCGCGGTCATCGGCGACATCGTGGACGACGGCGACACCATCGTGTTGGCCGAGGGCGGACGCGGCGGTAAGGGCAACAGCTTCTTCAAGTCGGCCACCAACCAAACGCCACGGTATTCGCAGCCTGGCGAGGAAGGCCACGAGCTGAACGTCACCTTGGAACTCAAGCTGCTGGCCGATGTGGGGCTGGTCGGCTTTCCGAACGCCGGCAAGAGTACGCTCGTCTCGTCGATCTCGGCCGCCAAGCCCAAGGTGGCGGACTACCCGTTTACGACGCTCGAACCCAGCCTGGGCATGGTCTACCTGGACGACTATGAGTCCTTTGTGATGGCCGACATCCCGGGCATCATCGAAGGCGCGCACGAAGGGAAGGGGCTGGGCATTCAGTTCCTCAAGCACATCGAGCGCAACGCCGTGCTGCTGTTCGTCATCCCGGTGACGTCGGAGGATTGGGGGGGGGAGTATGAGACCTTGCTGGGCGAACTCCACGCCTACGACGCCGACGTGCTCAACAAGCCGCGCCACATCGCGCTGAGCAAGATCGACATCCTCAGCCCTGAGGACCGCGCCGCCCTGCCCGCCAAGATCAGCAAAGCCTTCGGCCCTGGCACGCCCGTGACGCCGATCAGCTCGGTCGCACGCACCAACCTAGAGACGTTGAAGCAGGCGCTGTGGGCGCCCGTGCAGCAGGCGCGCGCCTGGCGCGAAGAAGCCGCGGCAAACGGATGAGCCCGCTGTTCGACGCCGATCTCGACGAGCGGAAAGCGCTGCTGGCGCTCTCGCAGATCAAAGGCTTAGGTACTCACCGCGTACGTGCGCTGCTGGCTGTTTTCGGCTCTGCAAAAGCCGTACTGTTCGCCAAGCAGGAGCAGCTGGCGAGCGCGGCGCGTGTCGGCCCGCAGTCGGCAGCGGCTATCGCTGCGTTTGACGCGTGGGACGATGTAGCGGCACAGCTCGCCACCGCCGAGCGCATGGGGGCCACCATGGTCACGTGCTGGGACGAGGACTACCCCGAATCGCTCCAGCGCATCTACGACCCGCCGCTGCTGTACTGGTACCTCGGCAACGCAGGTGCTGTGCAGCAGCCGAGCATCGCCATCGTGGGCACGCGCCGCGCCACAGATTACGGCGTGCGCGTGGCCGAAGAGTTTGCCGAAGCACTCGCCGGGCACGGCTATACCATCGTCAGCGGCCTCGCGTACGGCATTGACACGGCAGCGCACCGCGGCGCCCTACGCGGGGGGCAGACCGTGGCCGTCATGGGCACGGGCATCGACCGCGTGTACCCGTCGCGCAACCGCGAGCTGGCCCGCACCATCGCGCAGCAGGGCGGCTTGCTGACGGAGTATCTGCCCGGCACCAAGCCCGACGCGCCCAACTTCCCCAAGCGCAACCGCATCATCAGCGGCCTCACGCTTGGCACCATCGTGGTCGAGGCCTTCGAGAAGGGCGGGGCGCTCATCACAGCGCGGACGGCGCTGGAGCAAAACCGCGAGGTGTTCGCCGTGCCGGGCTCCGTCTACAGCGTCGCCTCGGCGGGCACCCACAAGCTCATCCGCGAAGGGCACGCCAAGCTCATCGGCACCGTAGAAGACGTGCTGGCCGAGTTCCCCGACTACCAAAGGCCGACAACGGAGCGAGCAGCCATCGCTCCACACGTCGATCCCGCAGCAGACCTAACGGGCGTGGAGCAGACGCTCTACACTGTCATCACGGCGGACCCACTCCACATCGACGCTATCTGCGAGCAGGCGCAGGTCGATGCCTCGACGGCGCTGGTGTACTTGCTGAGCTTAGAGTTCAAGGGTCTCGTGCGGCAACTCGCCGGGAAGCAGTTCTACCGCGTGCATGCGTGATGGAATCATCCGCCGTCCTCAGTGGGTTGGGCGCGCGTTCTGACTCTGACTGAGCCCGCTGCCTGATGGAACTCCACGATCTCCGTGCGCTCTTCCCACATACTGCGCACCAGACCTACCTGCATCACGCGGCCATCGCGCCGCTGAGCACGCCCGTGCGCGAGGCGATCAGCGCGTACCTCGACGAGCGCAACCACACCAATGTTGAGAACTACTTCGACGTGATGCCGACGATGCTGGAGACCCGGGAGCGGCTGGCCCGGCTCATCGGCGCTCCGGTGGAGCGTGTGGAGTTTGCGCAGAACACGTCGGCGGCGCTCAACGTGCTGGCCGAGGGCCTGGACTGGCGTCCCGGCGACCGCATTGCGGTGCCCGCCTGCGAGTTTCCGGCCAACGTCTACCCCTTCCTTAACCTCGCCGACCGCGGCGTCACCGTCGACTTCATCCCACACGAGCGCGGCGTGTTCACCCTCGACGATGTAGCGCGCACGATCACGCCGCAGACGCGCCTCGTCAGTGTGAGCTGGGTGCAGTTCCTCTCAGGCTACCGCGTGGACCTCCAGGCCCTCGGTCAGCTCTGCGCCGACCGCGACGTCCTGCTGTGCGTCGATGCCATCCAGGGCCTCGGCGCCTTCAGCCTGGATGTGCAGGCTTGCCAGGTCGATTTCCTTGCATGCGGCGGCCACAAGTGGCTGATGGGACCGATGGGACAAGGCTTCCTCTACCTGACCGAGGCCTTACAAACCCAACTCCGCCCCGCAGCGGGCTGGCTGCATGGCCCCGTGGACTGGGACAACTTCTTCGACTACGACCTGACCTTCCACGACGATGCCACGCGCTTCCGGCTGGGCACCACCAACAACCTGGGCATCATGGGGCTGCATGCCGCGC
This sequence comes from Bacteroidota bacterium, assembly GCA_038747545.1. GTDB lineage: Bacteria > Bacteroidota > Rhodothermia > Rhodothermales > JBCCMF01 > JBCCMF01. Next base: position 12,551 of record JBCDJT010000053.1, on the reverse strand, counting down.
TAGGCCTACGTGAGCAGTGTGGAGATGCGTGGTGTACGGCCCAAGTGCAGCACCTCACGGAGCACCTGCGAAAGCACGTACTGGCACTCGGCTTAACAGTGTATGGCCCAGCCACACAGGCCGATGCTGGCGGCATCGTGACGTTCGAGCACGACGCGCCGGAGGCGCTCTTCGAGGCATTGAACCACGCTAGTGTGAAGGCGGGTTTGAGGAATCGCATGATTCGGTTAGCGCCAACGTACTACAATCACATCAATGACGTGGAAAGAGCGATTGACGTTGTGGGGGCTTTCCTTAAAAGAAATTAGGGACATGGTCAACCATATGTTTATTACGTATTTACAGGCGTTGATCTCTGATCGTAAATGGAGCAACCCCACGCGTACGTAGACCCATCTTGGCTCGCCCACTTGCCCTTACGGAAAGTAGTTAAGGCTCCGCGTCACCCGAGGCGGTTTGCACACCCATCAGGCGCGCGTCCCATGCGCACCTGCAGTGATGGGAGCAACAGTTTCGTGTTACCACATAACCTTATTTCCCGCAAAACCATGAGCAACATCAAGAAGAAAGTAACCGGCTTTATCTGTGCCCTCTTCGTCGCCGCTGGCGGCTTCTTTGCCCTCACGCCAACCAGCACGGCATCTACGCAAGCCTGCGAGGCCACCGTTGAAGCATGCCCGCTGGGCTGCGAAATGGGGCCGATCGGCTGCGAGTGCTGGTAGGCCCAGCAGGCCATTAGTGCAAAGCACTAGCTGGCCTTGGAGTAATACAACGGCCGTACCAGAGCCTCTTCGACAGGCTCCGGCGCAGTCTGGCGAGCCAGAAGGGGCAAGGTGACACGAACCGTGGTGCCTTGTCCCTTCTCTGTTTCTATGGCAATCGTTCCGTCCATGAGGAGCAGAGCGTGCTTGGCAATGGATAAGCCCAGACCACATCCCTCAAACTGCCGGTTCGTACCAGAGGACTCTTGTCTGAACGGCGCAAAGGCTTCGACCTCGAACCCTGCTTGCATCCCTATGCCCGTGTCTCGAATGGCAATGGAAACCGTATCAGGTTCTGGCTCCACCGCGATGGCTACGTGCCCTTCCTGTGTAAACTTAATGGCATTATCGATGACATGATGCAGCACCTCTCTCAGGTAATGCTTGCTCGTGTGCAACCGAATAGGCAAGGTGGGCGGGGCGAGGCGGAGTTCAATCTGTTTGGCTTGCGCCTCAGGCACTTTGTCCAAGTACACCTGCTGCAGTACGATGCCCAGGTCAAAGGTCTCCAGGTCAACGATTTCGCTGAGCGTGTGAATGGCCGAGAACTCTAAGATTGACAGGAGTGTCTTTTCAAGCCGCCCCCCGCTTTCCTGTATGATCGCTACAATCTCGTCTAGGTCGCCCAGGTCCTCGTACGCAAGAATATCTCCCGCAGCAATGATACCTGCCAGTGGTGTCCGCAACTCGTGGCTCATGTTCTCCAAGAAGGTGCGTCGCAGGGCATCCACAGCCTGAAGACGCTGGTGAGCTACCGCATCCTGTAAGCGTTTTTCTTCTGCCAATTCGGCCTCCCGGTGGAGGAGTGCAAGTTCACGCTTGTGTCGTTGCTTAACGGCCCAGAAAGTGAAGCATCCTAACCCAATGAGTGCCAGCGCGAAAGCGAAGTACGCCTGCGCTGTGCGGTACCACGGGGGCGTCACTACAATGCTTTTTGATAGCGGAAGGGTAGACCATGTCCCGCTTGCGTCCTGTGCTCGGATCTGTAGGGTGTAGTGGCCGGGGGGCAAGTTGGTATAGCTGGCATAGCGCCGCGTTTCTGCGGGTTGCCAGGTGGACTCAAAAGGCGATAGGCGGTATTCGTATCGTTGTCCACGCTCGATGTTGTAGTTCAACAGCGCAAACTCGAAGGCGAATGCCTTGTCGCCGAAGGCAAAGTGCAGCGTATCGCGCCGGGCCACGAAGTATTGAGGCGCAAGTCCTCTGGACGTGAATGTAGTAATCTGGATCGATGGCTGGGTCGCAGGTGAAGAGGCAGGCGTCATAGTGGCTGCGAGGACACCGTGTGTATCCGTGCCGAAGAAAAGGCGGGATGGGGTGTACGCTGCCGTCTTCAAGATCGAAGACCGCTCGAATGTGGGGAGGCCGTCAACTTCAGTAAAGGTCTGTAAGGATTGCGTATCAGGCTGAAAACGGTACATACCGAACCCGCTCGCGAGCCAAGCACCGCCCATAGTGTCGAACGCAATGCTCTGCACGGCCTGAGGGCCCACCACTGCGACTGGTTCAACCGACAAGCGTGTGACGGTATCAGAGAGAGTGGTGCGAAGCTGAGAGAGTCCGGCCTCAGACGCCATCCAAACGCGACCTTCTGGGTCAGCCTGGAGATCATAAATCAGGCCGTGTGAAGCTCCGGGGTGATCAATGTAGATGCGCTGTGCGGTATTGTTTGCAGGTGAGTAGCGATAGAGGCGGTCGTCAAAGGAAGCATACCACGTCTCGGCCAGTGCATGAAAGCGTACCACGCGTGCCCGGGCAGCAAAGGGCACATCGGCGGAGACAGCCGTGATGGCACCAGATGCCAAGTCGTAGCTGTACAGCGCTCCCATGCGGCTACCTAGCAGGAGGCGGTTGCGGTCAATATGAGCAACGGCCTGAATCTGGACGAGAGAATCGGGCAACGGAATCGTGGATAGCAGCGGCGTATCAGCGATTTCGAGGTCGATGAGGCCATGCCGATGTGTGGAGATGAAGAAGCGATCCTGTTCAAGAGGGCTCGTTTCAACGGCCAGAACGGTGGGCTTGGGAAACGGTAGCTGGCCGCCGAGGTCTACGTAGGCTCCTGTGCTTGGGTCAATGAGGTGCAGCGTTGACGTCATGCTCGCGGCCGTGTGGTGCGTCGCTACCACAAGTCGCTCGTCGGACGTGATGGCGAGTCCTGAGACGAGCGGAGCTTCATGCAAAGCTGGGAACGATTCCCAAAGCATGCTAAACCGCTGCCGGTTGATCTGGCGTTGCGTCAGGCCAGACTCCATAGAGCCAATCCACAGATGCTCCCGGGATGTGCGGTAGACAACGCGAATGGATCCGCTGTCGCGTAGATCTGAGGTGGGCTGTGCAACGATGCCTTGTGCTGAGGCATCGAGCACATAAGCCTTGCCTGAAAGCGTGTAGAACATTGGTGACAGCGCTGAAGATAAGTCTGCAGTCGTTAGCAGCGGCGCTGGGTCTGCCTCGGGAAACTTGAGCTTATGCCAAGTACCAGCGCGCGCATCATATCGGCGAAGCAATCCCTGGCCAATGAGCCACACTGATCCATCAAGGTCGGTCTGAAGTGCATAGAGGTTTGTACCTGGCGCGAGATCAGGTTGCTCAATGTGGTCTAGTTTATCGTTCTCAGGCTCGTATCGATATAGTACACCGTGTTGACCGCCCAGCCACAGGCTTCCGTCGGGGTGAGGCTTCAGCCGTGTAATGCGGATGCTGTCTGGAACAGGATGAAGGCTCATAGACATCTCTTGGGCGGCCGCTTGGTGCAACGACACCAAATTATTGGCCGTTGCGACCCAAACACGGTCGTCCGCAGTCACTGCAAGGTCATATATAGTGTCTTCACCTTTGTCCAGGCCGAGGACTGCGCTGCTAAGGCACACAAAGTGCTCTTCGCCTGGAATCAGGTAGGCAACGCCTGCCGATGTTGCGGTCCACAGATACCCATCGCTCGTTTCGTGGATGCCAAAGACGGTACCGCTACATGCATGGCCACTCGCCTCGTTGAGGAAGGGGATGAACTGGTAGCCGTCGAAGCGGTTGAGGCCGTCGCGGGTGCCCACCCACAGGAAGCCCAGTTGATCTTGGTGAATCGCCGTTACTGCGTTGTTGCTGAGGCCATCACGCACGGTCAGGTGCCGCTCAAAGTAGGGCGGCGGGCCCGTTGGGGCCCATGCGAACGCTGGGCTAGACAGCGCACAACACATGAGAAGAAGTAGCGGGGAGAGCCTCATCAAAACTACCATGAAGGCCGAACAGCCAGTGCAGCTTCAAGTATCGGTCTCCCACCCAGAATGTTAACCGCCGCGCTGCCGTGTCAACCGAGCCCGATAAGCAAGAAACCATCGTTAGGCTGGTTGTGCCAGAGGGGTACCAAGAGGGCGAGCGGTTAGACCAGTACGTAACGGGTTTTGTCGCAAATACGTCGAGAAACAAGGTCCAGCGCGCCGTTAAGGCAGGCCAAGTGAGCGTGAACGGGCAGGTGGTGAAGCGGCCGTCGCGCGCTGTGCAAGCAGGTGACCGGATAGCTTGCCGCGTGATGCGCCCACCGCCTTTGCAGGTTATCCCCCAGGCGCTTCCGCTCGATATTTTGTACGAGGACGATGCGCTGATGGTGGTCAACAAAGCTGCGGGGATGGTTGTACATCCGGCTTATGGCAACCGCGATGGCACGCTGGTCAATGCGCTGCTCTACCACGTGGGCGGACGCGTGCTAGACGTGGAGGATGGAAGCGAGAGTCTTGACGACGATGCAGTAGGCCTATCAGTAGTCAATGCGGCGCCCCGCTTCGAGAACGACGTAGTCATTCGACCGGGCATCGTGCATCGGCTGGACAAGGACACGTCGGGTGTGATGGTAGTGGCGAAAACCGATGGCGCGCACACGCATCTGGCCAAGCAGTTCATGGCGCGGACGATACATAGGCGGTATCGGGCGCTGGTATGGGGGCTGCCGTCGCCCACCGAGGGGCGCATCGAGACGTGGCTGGCCCGCGACCGGCGGGATCGCAAGAAGATGGCCGTTGCTGACGAGGGGGTGGGTAAACACGCGCTCACGTATTACAGCCAACTCGACGGCTTTGCGTACACCGCGCTGCTGGAGTTCCGGCTGGCTACCGGGCGCACCCACCAGATTCGCGTGCATGCGCAGCACGTGGCGCACCCCATCTTTGGCGATGCAACGTACGGCGGCCAGCAGGTCCGCTACGGCTTGCGTACGGGGCCGCGCCGTGCGTTCTACCAGCAACTCTTCCAGATCCTGCCACGACAGGCGCTTCACGCGTTTAGCCTTGGCTTCGTCCATCCCGAAACGGGCGAAGAGTTGTACTTCGAGACGCCGCTGCCCACGGATATGCAGGTCGTGCTTGACGTGCTGAAGACGGGCCGCGAAGACCCGAGCGCGTTGCCGTAACGTTTGGCTTGCGCACGAACCGGCTACGGGCACGGACGTACCGGGCATGGACGTTCAACCTTGACCTCGAGCCGCTACATGGTGCCGCCGCGCATACTCATTGCCGACTTGCTGCCCGAGGCGCAGATCTGTGTCGGGCTGCCGGGTGCGACGAAGGCTGAGGTGCTGGCCGCGCTGCTCGGCATGCTGCCATCACACCCCGCCGTGGTCAATGCCGAGGCGATGCACGCGGCCGTGCTGGCGCGCGAGGCCATGATGTCGACCGGGGTGGGGAAGGGGCTGGCGCTGCCGCATGCCAAGACCGAAGCCGTACGCGCCACCGTGGCGGCGTTTGCGATCACGGCAATGCCCATCGACTACGATGCGCTGGACGACGAGCCCGTAGAGCTGCTGTTTCTGCTCGTAGGGCCAGAGACGGTGAAGACGCAGCACATCCGCATCCTCAGCCGCATCTCGCGCCTGCTCAACCGCGATGCGCTCCGCGCCGCAGTGTTGGCCGCGCCCGATGCCGCCACGGTGCGCCGTTTGTTAATGGAGGCCGAGGTGGCTCTCCTCGCATAGTAACGCCGCGACGGATCGTCCACGTTTACGCCGCTCGGTAGGCCACGCGGGTAAAGCGCTTGACCATCAGTCCCAAGAGCAGGAATTGCGTTGCACCACCTGCCAGCAAGGCGAGCCACCACAGCGCCTCACCATCCAGCGCCATCCAATACGCCTTGCAGACCCAAAACGGCGGGAAGAGCCCGAACAGCCACTGCCACGGCGCGTCGACGAACCAGGCCACCAGAATAATCCAGCCGAACACACTGACGAACTTGGACATGGCAAACCCTTGGATCTTGTTCGCGGCGAAGATGCCGTAGAACAGGGTAGCCAGTGGCCCCGTGAACGCGGCCCCGAGCGCGAGCAGGAGCAGCTGGCCCATCGGCACCATCGCCAGGTTGATGGTCAGCATCATGCCTATCACCATGACCACCGCTAGCACCGACGGCACGCCCACGCGGTAGAGGACGTAGTGTGCGAAGGGCACGGGCGTCACCAGGATGGCGTGCAGCGTGCGCTCGTCCTTCTCGTCGATCAGCATAAAGCCCGTGATCGTTCCTGCAATCATGCCTCCCTGAAAGAATACAGCAAAGCCGATGATCAGCGGGTACAAGTCGGCGACGGTGTACGGGAAGCCCGCCGTGGGGAGGATGCCGTTGCCCGTCAGGTAGGCGTCGAGCCACGGCAAGCCATAGCGTAGCATCAAAGTGAGGTAGGCGATCAGGCCGAACATCACCAGCAGGAAGCGGTCGCGCCCGATGAGCTTGAGGTCGAGGCGGCCAAGCTTGCGCACAAGGTCGGTAGCGTACATGGGCTCACCCCAGCGTCTGGATGATGTGGATGCGGAAGGCGCGGTGGGCCCAGCGTGTCAGCCCGGCGAGGAGGATAGCAGTGTAGCCAAGACTGTACGCCCACTCCCACGGCGCCAGCGGGAAGAAGGCGCCCTGGATCAGCATTGTGGGGGCGCTGGTAGGGATGAGGAGGAGCGCCGGGTGCTCCACCACGCCCCAAAAGTAGAGGAACGGGAGCTGCAGTGTGCTGGCGACGGCCGCCATCGGCATCAGGAAGTCGGTGATCTTGGTGTAGCGGACGGCCATGATGATGCCCAGCAGCGTGAAGCCCACGCCCATCGCCACGGTGCCGAGCAGCAGCAGCGGGACGCTCGGCCACGGCACGTCGCCCGAGAGCCCGACGAGCAGCAGGGCGCCCGCGGCTACAATCGCGCATTCCAGCGTGGCCAGCGCGGTCAGGGTGATCACCTTGGACCACAGGTATTCGCTGGGCCGGATGGGCGAGACGATGGTGGCGTGCAGTGTGCCTTCGTCGCGCTCGAAGATGAGTAGCGCGGCTACATACATCAGCGTCGAGCCGCCGCCCATCAGCAGCAGCACAGGCCCCACCGCCTTGGCGATGGTGTGCGGCCCCGTCAGCGCGGCTAGGGCGATGGCGATGAGCACGCCGATGGCCACGCCCACGTGGTACAGGTTGTTGCGCACCTGCACCGTCACATCGGTCTTCAGCACGGCGAGGAAGCGGCTCATGCGATGAGCTCCTGGCCCGTGACTTCGATGAAGATATGCTCCAGCGTCGTCTCTTGCGTGTGGATGGTCTCGACGCGTTCTGCGGCCCGCAGCACATTGAGGAATGCCGCGTTGTCGCCCAAACCATCCAGCGGGAAGTCTTGCTGCTGCACCTCGCCATCGGAGGCCTTAAACTCGACCCGGACGGAGCGCGTGCCGTACCGCTGCTTGAGCGTTTTGGGCGCGTCGATCACGCTGATGTGTCCGCCCGTGATGAATGCGACGCGGTCGCACAGCTCATCGGCCACCATCATGTTGTGCGTGGTGACGAAGACGGTGGTGCCGTGCGACCGGAGGCGCATGACGAGGTCTTTAATCTTGCGCGCGTTGACGGGGTCGAGGCCGCTGGTGGGCTCGTCGAGAAAGAGCAGCTTGGGCTGGTGGATGAGCGCCCGCGCCACGTTGAGCCGCACCTTCATGCCCTTGCTAAAATCGGCCACGCGCTTGTTCGCATCACCAGCGAGGTCCACCCACGCCAACAACGCCATGGGGTCGTGCGTGGCGCCGCCGTAGAGCGAGCGGAAGTAGGCGAGGTTTTCGAGCGCCGTCAGCTTGAGGTAGTGGTTGGGCAACTCAAACGAGACGCCGACGTGCTCGTAGTAGTCCTGCCGCCAGTCGCGCACCTCGCGGCCCATCGCTTGCACACTGCCGCCGTAGCCTTTGAGCAGGCCGATCAGGATGTTCTGCGTGGTGGACTTGCCCGCTCCCGACGGGCCAAGGAAGCCGAAGACCTCGCCCTCGGACACGTCGAAGTCGATGCCGTGCAGGGTTTCCGCTTCGGCGCCAGGGTACGTGAAGCTAAGGTCGCGGACGGTGATCACGGCGTGAGGAGGCTGCGCTTGAGGACGGCCCAAGATGCCGCCAGATGAACCAAATATGCAACGATGCGGCGCGTTAGGTCTTCCGCACACCTTCTCATCGCATGCGTTACATGCGGGCGCCTCTGGGGCCACTCATCAGTGAATCATCGCTGACGCGCCTGATGTTGGGGAAGTAGTGCAACGCCCCATCATTTCTGGCACCGACTCCCATGACACCGCACATCGACGAGGCCCCCGCCGGGATCGCGACAGACGGTACCCTGGCCGCCGACCCAAACCGCCGCAGCCTGCGTGAGCAGGCCAGCGAGGCGTTCGGCATCCTGCAGCGCCGTGCCAATCGCGAGATCGCGCCGGAGCGCTTGCGGGATTTCCTGAAGGGGCAGCCGCTCTCCACGATGACGCTGTTTGCGCCGCTGGCGGAGTTTGCTCGTGCGCAGGGGCTGGTCGTCGTCCACCAAGACATCGCGCCCGACGAGCTGCTCAACCGCAGCTTGGTCGATGACTTGGTATTGCTGCCCGATGGCGACATCGGCGTGGTGCTGGAGGTGAGCACGTTTGCGCGCAGCATCACGGTGCAGAACCTGGGGCCGAGCGTCCAGGAGCGCTACGATGTAGACAAGCTGGCCCGCGCCTATCCGGGCGAGATCCAGGTGCTGCACCTGCAGGGGCAGGCGCCCAGCTTCCTCGACGACGGCACCCACGCCCCGCCGCTCTACAGCGACGAGGACACGGCCGTTGACCCGCACGACCGCCTCGACAACGCGCGCGAGACGTTCGAGAGCCTGCTCCGCCTCCTCGGCGATGAGCGCAGCGACATCATCACGGTCACCATGTACGCCGTCATGGTCGCGCTCTTCTCCCTGACCATCCCGCTCGCCTCGCAAGGCATCATCGACGCCGTGTCGATGGGCACGTTCACCAACCAGATCGTCATCTTCTGCGCGGCGATCTCGCTGGGGCTGCTGCTCTACGGCATCTTCACCATGCTGCAATACTACACCGTGGATGTGCTGCAGCGCCGCCTCTTTGCGGCCACCGGGCTGGAGATCGCCTACCGCATCCCGATGATGAAGCGCTCGGCGCTCGAAGGCGAGTACGGCCCGGCGCTCATGAACCGTTTCTTCGACGTCATCACCATGCAGAAGAGCCTCGCCAAGATGCTGATCGACGGGCTGGCGTATTCGCTGGTGGCCCTCGTGAGCCTGCTGCTGCTGGGCATCTACAGCCCGTTCTTCTTGGTGATCGGCCTGCTGGCGGTGCTCTTCACGCCCGTCATCGTGTGGGGGTTGGGGCGCAACGGGCTGGAGACCAGCTTCATGGAGTCGAGCACCAAGTACGCGATGGCACACTGGCTGGAAGACCTCTCGCGCTGCCACCAAAGCTTCAAGCTGAACGGCGACCCGGGCTACGTCCACGCCCGCACCGACCGCATCGCCTCGCGGTACGTGCGGACGCGGGGCGCGCACTTCCGCATCTTCGGGCGGCAGTTGGCGGCGGCGGCCATCTTTCGGGCGCTGATCGTGGGGCTGGCGCTGGGCATCGGCGGCTACCTCGTCACCCGGGGCGACATCACGCTGGGCCAGTTCGTGGCGGCCGAGCTCGTCATCGTCTCGCTCACGGCGGCGGGCTTCAATCTCGTCAAGCTCTTCGAGCACGGCTACGACCTGCTCACGGCCATCAGCAAGATCCTGCACATCACCGACAAGCCGCTGGAGGCCGTCGGCGGCGAGCCCATGCCACAGAAGACGGGCCCGGCCACGCTAGAGCTGCGCAACGTCACGGTTGGCTACGGCAGCCGGCCCGCGCTGAAGGCGGTCTCGTTCCGCGCCGAGGCGGGCACGCACGTCAGCGTCGTAGGTGTGGGCGGCGCGGGCAAATCGACACTCTCGCGCACGCTCGTCCGGCTGCATGCGCCCGACGCGGGGCGCATCACGTTCGATGACTACGACATCAGCCGCCTCGACCTGAAGGCCTACCGCCGCGAGGTGGGTATGGCACTCTCTACCGACGAGCTGTTCAAGGGCACGCTGGAAGACAACATCACGATGGGCCGCCCCTTCTCCTATCCTGACATGCAGAAGGCGCTGTACATGGCCGATCTGGAGGACGATGTGCTCGCGCTGCCGCACGGCTTGGCTACTCCGGTGACCTCGGCGGGGCTGGAGTTCGCGCAAGGCTTCGTACGCCGCATCATGATCGCCCGCGCCATCATCGGCGAGCCGCGCCTGCTGATCCTCGACGAGGCGTTCAACGGCATCGAGGAGCCCGTCCGGCTGAAGCTGATGGATCGCATCTACACCCACGACGCCTGGACGCTGATCACCGTCACCGACGACGACCCCGAGACCGTGCAGCGTGCCGACCATGTGGTGGTGCTCGACCGTGGGTCCGTCATGTGGTCAGGGCAGCCGGGCGACCTGGGCCGCCAGCCCGATGCGTTCCTGGACCACCACTTCCCGCAACTGCTCGCCGCGGTCCGCCAGAACCAACCTGCCCTCGTCTGAACCGCGTGCGTGGCCATCTTCCCCCTCACTCAATCCGCGAGCATGCCGCACGATGTCTAGCCCATCCTCATCACCTGATCCTAACGCGACACCGCTGTGGGGATGGCGCGATGCGCCTTCGTCTGCCGAGCGGCTGACCGGGGCGGCATCGTACGATTCGCCCCACGGCCTACATTCCAGCGCCCTCCAGGCTGCCGAGACGCCGCGCATGGCGCTCCGCGTGATGCTGGGTTCCTTCGTGGGTATCCTGCTGCTAGGGGTTGTGCTGATGGTGACGCCCTGGCAGCAGACCGTCTCGGGCTCTGGCGCCGTGACGGCGTTCTCGCCCGATGCGCGGCCCCAGCCGGTGGAGGCGCAGATCTCGGCGCGCATCCAGCAGTGGAACGTAGTTGAGGGCGACGCGGTGGCAGCGGGGGACACCATCGCCGTGCTTGAGGACATCAGCACCTCGTTCATGGATAGTCGCTTTGTGGAGCGCATCGCGGAGTCGCGGACGAGCGAGCTGCGCGTCCTCGAACTGGAGACGGAGCGCGCCCGCCAAGCGCGGTCGCAGGCGGAGCAGAAGCTGCGGGCGGCCCGAGCCAAGCTGGACAACGTCACGCTGGAAGTGATAACGGCGCGCGACCGGTTCCGCCGCACCGAAATGCTCTACGCCGACGGCCTGACGTCGCTGCGGTCGTTCGAGAGTGACCAACTCGCCTTCCAGAAGACGCGCGCCGACTCAGTCGCAGCCTCTGCCGATTGGGAGGCGGCCCGGCAGGAGGTGCGGTCCGCACGGCTCGACGTAGACCGCAAGGTCAGCTCGCTGGACGCCCGCCGCGCCGAGCTGGACCTGCGGCTGGACAACGCGCAGGAGCGGCAATCGGCCTCTGTGGTGCGTGCGCCCATCGACGGGATCATCGCCCGCGTGAGCGCGGCAGGACCGGGGCAGACCGTGAAGGAGGGCGACCAGCTGGCGCTTGTGGTGCCGGAGACCGACGACCAGGCCGCCGAGTTGTTCGTCAGCAGCGTGGACGCGGCCATCGTAGCGCCGGGCAGCCGTGTGCAGCTGCAGTTTGCGGGCTTCCCAGCGTTGCAGTTTGCGGGCTTCCCCGGCGTCTCCATCGGCATCTTTACCGGCACGGTGCGCGTGGTCGACCCGGTGGACGACGGTGCCGGGCGGTATCGATTGCTCGTGGTGCCCGACACCGTCGGTGCCCGACCGGAGTGGCCCAGCCAGAGCTACTTGCGGCAGGGCTCGGGCGTCACGGGCTGGGTGATGCTCACCAACGTCTCGCTGGGCTACGAAATCTGGCGCCGCATGAACGGCCTGCCCCCAGAGATCCCCGTCCGTACATGATCCCATTGCCCCAACGCCCGCGCCATTCTCTGGTCGTGCCCACGTTCGCCGTGTTCTGCAGTCATTGTGCTTTGAGGACCCTATCTCTGCTATTTGAGCATGGAGCACATCGATCGCTCATGTCATCCCGAGCGCAGTCGAGAGCGCGAAGCACACCGCAGGTAAATCTCCCCCTATTATGTCATGCAAAACGGAAGAGTGGGAGACCCCTCGGCTCTGGCCTGTGGCCGCCGCTCGGGGTGACAATCTGTATGTCGCGTCTATCCCGCAGGAGGAGCCTTGGCCACGCTCTCTCCCTGGCACCTCTTGCGCTCGTTTTCGCTGTCCTATGCGCTCCGCTGGCTTCGGCACAGCGTGTCAGCGACCCGCTGTGCCAGACGGAGGGCGCATGCCCCGTGCTGATGCTCGACGACTTCCTCAACCAAGTGCTGCGCGCTAACCCGGCGGCGCGGGCGCTGCTGCTGGAGGGTGACCGTGCTCAGGCAGAAATCCTGGATGCGCGCGGCGGCTTCGACCCATACCTGACGTCTGGCTACGAGTACAAGACCCAGGACGACAAGGCCAAGCTAAATGTCTTGCAGAGCGGTGTAGCCCTACCGTT
>JBCDJT010000052.1:0-31332 GCA_038747545.1 Bacteroidota bacterium | reverse complement strand
GCGAGGCTGAACATGAAGAAGCCCATCGTCACGCCCAGCAGCACGTTGCGATGGCCGGGGCTGGACGCGGGCTACTCGGGCGCGCTCTTCTACCTGCTCGTCTACACGCTCATGAACATCGGCGCGTTTGGCGTGCTGGCGATGTTCGAGTGGGACGGCAAGCAGGGCAGCACGCAGACGCTCGACTCGCTCGCGGGCCTCGGCCATCGCAACGTGCTGCTGGGCGTGACGATGGGCTTCTTCATGTTCAGCCTCGCAGGCTTCCCGCCACTGGGCGGCTTCTTGGGCAAGCTGGCCGTCTTCGGTCCGGCCGTGGAGTCCGGGCTGTGGTGGCTGGCTACGCTCGGCGTACTCACCAGCGCCATCTCGGCCTACTACTACCTGCGCGTGCTTGTCTACCTCTTCCTCAAGACGCCCTCCGACGTCTCCGAGGCGACATCGGCGAAGCTGCTGCCCGTGCCTGTCAGCGCCCGCGCGGTGCTCATCACCTGCGCCGTGCTGCTCGTGGTGCTGGGCGTCACACCCGCCGCCTGGGACCTCGCCGGAAGCTTCTTCGCCGACGCCAGCCTCCTCACCACGGCGACGCCGTAACGCCCGTTTCGCCCCATGCAGAACCTCATCCGCGAACTCATCCCCCACGCGCCGCAGATGCGGTTGTACGTGGCGCCGAACATCCCGGAGAACAAGCTGCAGAACGCCCTCGGCGACTACGCCCCGTCCCTCGCCGCCGACCACGTGCTTGCCCTCTTCGATGCCACGTTGATGGGCAGCGCCAAGGACGGCATCCTCTTCACCGCCGACGGCATCCGCTTCCAAAACAACCCGATGGAAGCCGCCCAAGAAGTGCGCTACACCGACATCGTGGAGGTCAAGACGAAGCGCAAGCTGGTGGGCGGGCAGAAAGTACACCTGCTCGTCAACCGAGGCCGCGCCACGATGGAGCTGCAGCTCGACTGCTCCGTCAAGCCCGAGGCCGCCAAGTACATCGCCCGCTTCTTGAACGAGGCCCTGCTGCTCGGTGCCGCCCGCGAGATGGAAGGCACGCTCAAACTCACAGCGGCAGGCTCCAACCGCCAGACCGTGGAGAAAGCCCTCCGCGTGCTCGTGGAGCAAGGTGTCCTGATGGAGGCCGACCTGAACGCGATGCTCGGGGCGCTGCGTTAGTTAATCACACGAGCCACTGATCAGCGCGAAGCGACTACATCGTCGCCGAGAGCTGGGCGTCGGCGGTGAGGGGGAGGCGGACGGTAAAAACCGTGCGGCCGGGCACGGAGGTGACGTCGATGGTGCCGCTGTGGTGTGTCACGATGCGGCGCGTGATGTCGAGGCCGAGGCCCGTGCCTTGCCCCACGCCTTTCGTCGAGAAAAACGCCTCAAAGATGCGGTCTTGGATGTCTTGCGGAATGCCCGCGCCTGTGTCTTCGATGTGGACAACCGCCATCGGGCCTTCTACCTCTGTCCGCACCGTGAGCGTGCCGTCGTCCTCCATCGCGTCGATGGCGTTGTCGATGACGTTGGTCCAGACTTGGTTGAGTTCGCTGACGTAGATGGGCACGTCGGGCAGCGCGGCGTCGAAATGGCGCTCTACGGCGATGTTCTTCTTGCGCAGCTTGTGCCCGAGCATGCGCAGTGTGGAGTCAATGCCCGTGTGCAGGTCGGCGTACTGCCGATCCGGCGACTGGTCCATGTGCGAGTACGTCTTGACCGAGCCGATGAGCTCACTGATGCGGTGCGCCGCGTCTTTTAGTTCACCGACCAGCCCAGCCGCGGCTTGGCGAAACTCGATCCACTGCAGGATGGCGGGAACGGCATCAGGAGGGAGCTGGGCCGTCATGGCATCGAGGGTGTCCGTGGTGAAGCCCTGCTCGGCTAGCGGCTCGGCCAGTTTCCACGCGTCATCTACCTCGCGGTCCTCCAGCCAATCCAACAACTCATCTTCTCGGTCGGCAAGCTCAAGCGCGCTGAGGGCCTGAGCTGGTGCATCGGTCAGGCTAGCGCTAACCACATCATCGGCGGCGCAGAACTGCTGCTTGGTGACCACCCGCTCTGCCAGCGCTGAGACTAATGTAGGCAGCATACCCATGCGCTGATCCAAGCTAGCCACGGCCCGCTGGATGGCCGAGGCGGGGTTGTTCAGCTCATGCGCTAGTCCCGCCGAAAGCTTGCCCAGCGCCATCATCTTCTCGCGCTGCTGGATCACCTTCGTCGACTCCCGCACCCGGTCCGACATCAAGCCCACCAGCCGCCGCCCAAGCTCGGGGCTCACGTCGAGGAGTTGCTTGAACAGGCTCTTGTGGAGGCGGATGGCGCGCATGTCTTCCAGCACTTCGCCGTCGCCCGTGTAGTGCGTCATCCGCGAGAAGGGCAGCACCCCGAAGGTGTCGCCACGGCGCTGGATGAAGCCGCGGATGGGCGCACCGTTCGGATAAAACACAAACTGCACCACGCCGCTCAGGAGCACAAACATGTCCTCAGCCTCAGCGTTGCGCTCGACCAAGTGGCGCTCGCGAGCCCGGATCTCCACGATGGTGGCATGCGCCAGCACCCAGTCGAGGGCATCCTCTTCCAACCCCTTAAAGATGTCGAGGGCGGTGAGGTCGGTGCGGGTGAGGACGCTGGCGGCGGCAGGTTCCATGATCACGTGGCGGCTAGAGCGAGGCGAGGTGGCGGTGCATGAAGTGAACGGCTACAGAGCCCTCGCCCACAGCTGACGCGACGCGCTTGACCGAGTCGTGCCGGACGTCTCCGGCCGAGAACACGCCGGGCACGTTGGTCTCCAGCATGAACGGGTTGCGCTCAATCGGCCAGCTGGTGAGGTCGTCGGTTGTAAGGTCCGTGCCGGTGAGAATGAAGCCCTTGCTGTCTCGACGGACGACAGAGCCCAGCCAGTCCGTGCGCGGCGCGGCGCCGATGAAGACGAACAGGTAGTTGGTGGCCACCTCGCGCTCCTCGCCCGTGGCGTTGTTGAGGAGGCGCAGTCCCTCTAAGTGGTCGCTGCCGATGCAGCCTGTCACCTCATGGTTGAGCAGCACGTCGATCTGCGGCACGTCGTTGATCTGGTCCACGAGGTACTGCGACATCTTGGCGCCGAGGTTGCTCCCACGCACCAGCATCACCACGCGCGAGGCATAGCGGGCGAAGTGCATCGCACCTTGGCCGGCTGAGTTGCCCGCGCCCACGATGTAGACTTCTTGGCCGGAACAGCTCATCGCCTCGGTGGTCGCCGCGCCGTAATAGACGCCCCGCCCCGTGAGGGGATCGGCGCCCTCGGCAGGCAGCCGCCGCCACGAGACGCCCATGGAGAGCATCATCGTGTGTGACGTGATGCGCGAGCCATCGGCCATGGTAAGGTGGCGGTACGGCCCGTCCACGGCCAGCGACGCTACGGTACGCGGCGTCAGGATCTCGACGCCAAACTTGCGGGCTTGCGACACGGCCCGGCGCGCGAGGTCGCTGCCCGAGACGCCTGTAGGAAAGCCCAGGTAGTTTTCGATCCGACTGCTGGTGCCTGCCTGCCCACCCGGCGCCTCTTGTTCGATGAGCACCGTCCGCAGGCCCTCTGACGCCCCGTAGACCGCCGCCGCCAAGCCTGCGGGGCCGCCGCCTACGATGGCGAGGTCGTAGAAATCCGACGCGGCATCCACCTGGAAGCCTTCCACGTTGCGGGCGAGCTCGGCTACGTCGGGTGCGTGAAGCTTCTTGCCGTTGGCCAGGACGACGAGGGGGAGATGGTGCTGGGCCGTGTCGTCCCGCTCCAGCATGCTCTTGGCCTCCGCCGAGGTTTCTACGTCGAGGAAGGTGTAGGGCACTTGGTTGCGGGCCAAGAAGTCCTTGAGCGCATGCGACTGCGGCGACCATCGCACGCCCACGATGCGGATGCCGTCATAGCCCGGACGGTAGTTGGCCTGCCAGTCGCTGAGCAGGTCGTCGATGACTGGGTAGAGCTTGTCTTCGGGCGGGTCCCACGGCTTGAGCAGGTAGTAATGCACCTTCGAGGCGTTGATGGCGCTGATGGCGGCGTTGGTGTCGGCATAGGCGGTCAGCAACGCACGCTTGGAATCGGGGAAGATGGCCATCGCCTCGGTAAGCACAGCCACGCCATCCATGCCGGGCATGCGCTGGTCCGAGAGGATGAGTGCCACAGGCGTCCCCCGATCTTGAAGCTCGGCCAGGACCTCCAGCGCCTCTTGGCCCGACGAGGTGCGGAGGATGCGGTAGTCGGCGCCATACTGGCTGCGTAAGTCGCGTGCGATGGCGCGAAGGACAGCGGGGTCGTCATCGACAGTGAGAATGACGGGTTTAGCCATAAGAGAGGCCACCTTGAGTAGATGCGAGAAGAGGTATCCCAAGATACATCACGCGCGGTAGCAGATGGCGTTAGGGATTCTTCACGTTCTGCTGTGAAAACGATCAGGACCATGGTTAGGCCCCAGCGACAATCCTCCAGTTAGGCCCGCCAGCATGTAGCGCATCTCTCCACGAGTCCAGACGATACCATTATGAATAGGGTAAATTTATGGAAATCAATAAACTAGAGCTTTGTAGCGCTAAAACGAAGGACGCAAGCACGTTTAAACCTCGTCACGTTATCGTCACAGCAAATGGGATGGGGAAGCGCCCTAATTTCTCAATTCGACAGTTTAAATGCTGCGCTTTTGTGTGTATGTTAAATAATCTCAAGGACATTCTACGCGATCGTAGCGGCTACGCTTGGCGCCAGACTTGAGCCACCAGCTCTCTCGCATCCACCAGATTAGCCCTATGGAAGAGCGCATCCGCACCCTTACCAAGAAGGACGTAGCCCGCCGTGTGGCGGAGCTCGTCGACCAGCCCATCTACAAAAGCGAGCCGTGGGTCAACGCGGTCATCAGTGCGCTCGGCGATCTCATTGTGGGGGCCGACCCCGAGGTGCGCATCGAACTGCGCGACTTTGGGGTCTTCGAGGTCAAGAAAACAAAGGCCAAGCCCAAGGCGCGTAACCCCAAGACCAACGAGACGGTCTTTATCCCAAGCCGCCGCAAGACCCACTTCAAGCCGAGCAAGCGCCTGAAGAAAGTGCTCCAGCAGCCCCTCCAGGATTTGAACTACTCCATCCCCGATGGCAGCGCCGATGCCGACTTGGCCAAGTACATGCGCGGCCAAGATGGCGGTATGGCATAAGCCAGTCGCGCCGCGCTCGCCCCTAGCCCCAGATGCCACTCGAGCAGCCGCCACGGCTTGTTGGGATAGACTATGGCCACAAACGTGTGGGGCTGGCGGTGGCTGATCCATTGCGGATGTTCGCCAAGGCGCTCGCTACGGTGCCGACCCGAGCGGCGGTGCAGACGCTCGCCGAGTTGGACGAGCGCGAAGGCGTGGAGGCTGTAGTCATAGGCTGGCCGCTGCTGCCTGATGGCTCGGAGGGCGATGCCACAAAGAAGGTGGGTGCTTTCATCAAGCGGATACAGAAGGCGCTCCCAACGGTCGCGGTCGTGCGTATGGACGAGCGGTATACGTCGGAAGAGGCAAAGGCCGTGGTGCGCATGAGCACCGCCAAGCGCAAGCATCGCCGCGAGCGAGGGCGCGTGGATGCAGCGGCGGCCGCACTCATCTTGCAACGTTACTTAGATGGTGAGCAGCGCGTGTAAGCTGCGAAGGAGTCGCCGAAACACAACAGCGGTGTCGTGCTACTAAGACAGGGACGCCCAGCTACCCCGCGTCTGTACGCTTGGATTGCGCTTCAGCGCCACTGGCATGCAGGTTGTAGTTGGCGTTGCGCAACGTAGTAACCTCATCCGAACGATATGCTGTACCGTGTGCTTTTCGTGATGGCTGGGCTCCTGGCAGCCACAACAGCTTCTGCGCAAATCAGCCGCTTGCCCCATGCCGACACGACCCGTGGTAACGCCTTCGGCATCTCCGTCGCCATCAGCGG
The DNA here is from genome assembly GCA_038747545.1 of Bacteroidota bacterium. Lineage (GTDB taxonomy): Bacteria > Bacteroidota > Rhodothermia > Rhodothermales > JBCCMF01 > JBCCMF01. The sequence goes on along the minus strand of JBCDJT010000052.1, from coordinate 25,418 downwards.
AGACCGCGTGCTGGTGGGCGCCAGCGGCGAGGACGCGTGTGGCCCTAACTCAGGCGCGGCGTACGTCTACGAACGTAGCGACTCTACGGGGCTCTGGGTGGAAACCGCACGCTTGGTGGCGGCCGACTGCCGCGCGGGCACCTTCTTTGGGCGCTCGCTGGACCTGGACGGAGATCGTGCTGTCATCGCCGCCGCAGGCGAGTTCTTCAGCCTGACGGTACCCAATGCGGCTTATGTGTTCGAGCGCGACTCAACGGGTACGTGGCAGCAGATGGACAAGCTGCGGCCCGACCCCGATGTGAAGGAAGGCGGTTTCGCCTCGGCGGTCTCGCTCGATGGAGAGCAACTGCTCGTCACAGCCTCGGGAGACGCTACGGATGGCTCGTACGGAGGGGGCGCGTATGTCTTCACCCGGCAACCCAATGGACGGTGGGAGAAGCAGGTGCGGCTGGAGAGCCCCGGCAGCTTGGAAGACGGCATCTTCGGTGGGGCGGGCCGTATCAGCGGCGATCGCATCGCCGTTGCCGCATCCACGTACTTTCAGGAAAAGCCGGGCTCCGTCTACCTGTTCAACCGAAATCCCGCAGGCCAGTGGGTGTTTGAGGAGCGCATCGGCGGTGTGCGCGACTTCTTCATCTCCCTCGACCTCCAGGGCGACCTGCTGCTTGTTGGCGAACGCAAGGCGGAACGGAGGCAGTCGGGGCGGGCCACGCTCTACCGGCGCGCGGAGGACGGCGAGTGGCGCCAGGAGTCCGTGCTGACCCCCCGCAAGGCCTATGCGCTCGGAGCATTTGGCTCGCTCGTCTCGCTCTCGGAAGACCATGTACTGGCGGCGGGGTTTGACGAGCAACTACAGATGGACTTTAACATCGACCGGGTCGTGTTTCTCTTCGGCCGCGACCCTGACACGGGCGACTGGACGCAACGCCGCATCGTTGACATTGGCGAGGTGGCATTCGGGGCGTCCATTGATCACGACGGGCGCTACGCTGTCATCGGGCAGGCGGGTGACAGCGAGCCTGGCGCCGCGTATGTGGTGTGGCTGCCTTGAGCTGGAACCAGACGTGATGCCGCATCCAACCTTCACCGATCAGAATAGGCGCGGCCGCGTTCATGGGCAGCTTGTCAAGCTAGAGAACTGCCGACCGTGATGGAAGCTGCCACGGCCAAGACCATCCGCGAAGAGACGCGCCGCCGCCGCACCTTCGCCATCATCAGCCACCCTGACGCGGGAAAAACGACGCTCACCGAGAAGCTGTTGCTCTACTCCGGTATGATCCGCACCGCAGGTATGGTGGGCGGGCGTAAGTCGAACAAGAGCGCGGCGTCCGACTGGATGAGCATGGAGCAGGAGCGCGGCATCTCGATCACCGCCTCGGCGATGCAGTTCACGTACAAGGGCACCGTCATCAACGTGCTCGACACGCCCGGCCACCAGGACTTCAGCGAAGATACGTACCGCACCCTTACCGCTGCCGATAGCGCCATCATGGTCATCGACGCCGCCAAAGGCGTAGAGGCGCAGACGCGCAAGCTGTTCGAGGTGTGCCGGATGAGTGGCATCCCCGTGCTCACGTTTGTCAATAAGATGGACATGCCGGGGCAAGACCCCATCGACTTGATGGCTGAGGTCGAGGAAGTGCTCGGCATCGAGGCGAGCCCGTACAACTGGCCCATCGGGAGCGGCAAGGCGTTCGCCGGGGTGGTGCATCGCGCTGACGAGAAAGCCTACCTCTACCGCAAGATAGCCGCAGCGGGTAGCCAGATGCCGGAGGTCAACAAAGTACCGCTCGAAGACGCCGCGGAGACCGACTACCGCGTCACCGATGACCTGCTGGAGCAGGTGATGGAGGATGTGGAACTGCTGGAGGTCGCAGGCAATCCGTACACGCACGAGGCCTTCCTCAACCGCGAGATCACGCCCGTCTTCTTCGGCTCGGCCTTGACGGGCTTTGGCGTCGAGATGCTGTTCGATGTCTTTGTGGATATCACGCCGCCCCCCAGCCCGCGCCCCGCCGACCATAAGGATGGCAGCGAGATCATCGTAGATCCTGTGGAGAAGCCGTTCAGTGCCTACGTCTTTAAGCTGCAAGCTAACATGGACCCGCGCCACCGCGATTGCGTCGCGTTCATGCGCATTAACTCGGGCCGCTACGAGCGCAACCTGCAGGTGAAGCACGACCGCCTGGGGCGGCAGATCCGCCTCTCGCGGCCGCACAGCCTCATGGTAGACGACCGCAAAACGATCGAGGAAGCCTACCCGGGCGACGTGATCGGCGTGATGAACCCCGGCCTCTTCGCCATCGGCGACACGGTCTCCGTAGATGGAGGCTTCCAGTTCAAGCCGCTGCCGCAGTTCCAGCCCGAGCTGTTCTCGCGCATCCGCCCCTCCGACTTCGGCAAGCGCAAGTCGCTCGACAAAGGCCTCAAGCAGCTCGTGGCCGAGGGGGCGATCCAGCTGTTAGAGGACTGGGTAGACACCGGCAACCCGCCGATTGTGGCGGCTGTGGGGCAGCTGCAGTTCGAGGTGCTGCAGTACCGGCTGAAAGACGAGTACAAGGTCGGCGTCGATCTGCAGAAACTGCCCTACGACTGTAGTGCGTGGGTCATTGGCGACATCGACACGTTCAAGAAGCCGATCAACGCGCTGCTCACGCGCGACCAGTACCGGCGGCCGCTGGTGCTCTTTAGCAGCACGTGGGAGAAGGACTACGCCATCCGTGAGAACCCGAAGCACCAGATTGTGGATTACGCGACGTGAAGCAACCGTGAAACACGAGCGCGCGGCTCGCGTGAAACTTCTCAGTTGTGTCAGACCCAATCGTCATGTTGCTTCTGTTCACCATAGTCATCATGGTCCTGTTCGCCCACCGCATCGGCGCGTTCGGCGAGTGGGAGCAGCACAAGCAACTCCATTCGTTCCATCAGCTGCTCCTCGAAGACGCCGAAGAGTCGGAGTGGGAGGCGCGCATGCACGCGGCCTCTGAACGCTACGGTGCCCACCGCCGCTTCGTCCACATGGGCATGCCGAGCCGCCGGGCGCATCGTTATGCAGGCTACAGCCACTGAGCCTCGCCCCCTCCCTGTGCTGATCTTGAGCGGGACGGTAGGCGCGGGAAAGACCACAATCGGGCACGCCGTACACGAGATCCTATCCGCCAAGCAGGTGCCGCACGCGTTCCTCGATGTAGACCGGCTGGGTGACACATGGCCTCAGCACGGACGCTTTAACCAAGGAACCGTTTTCTCGGCGCTGAGCGCGCTCTGGCCCGTGTATCGCAAGGCTGGCGCGGCGCGGTTGGTCTTGGCGTATGTGGTGGAAGATCAGGCAGAGCTGGCACGGTACGAAGCAGCGCTGGGACCATGCACTGTTGCCGTTGTCCGGCTAACCGCCTCCACGCCCACCTTGAGGCAGCGTATCACGACTCGCGAGACGGGCGAAGCCCAGCGGTGGCACCTGCAGCGCGCTGCGGAACTGGAGGGCATCCTCGATACTGCCCAGCCATACGGGGCCACGGTGCAGAACGACGGGCAGACGCCACATGAGGTCGGGCAGGCCGTGCTACGCTGCGTGGGCTGGTGAGGCCGAGGCTAGCCGAGCGCAGCCATCGGCGCTTGGAGGAACCGGATGGCCTCGCGGTTAAAGACTTCAGGCTGATCCACGTTGACCACGTGGCCCGAGTTTTCGACGATAACGAGGCTACTGAAGCGATGCTTCTGCGCCAAGCGGCGGACGGGCGGCAGAAACATGTGGTCTTCTTCGCCCATCAGGTACAGCGTTGGCACTGCGATTTCTTGCTCCTCGAAGAAGCGCAGCAGCGGGTTGACCCCATACGTCAGGCGAAACCAACGGATGAACTCCTTCTGGCACAGCTTCTTGGCCTCGCCCACGAACAGCATCCGCGAGGCTTTGTGGGCCTTACGCGGCATGATGATCCAGGCGAAGAGCCGGTAGAGCCATAGGTACGGCAGCACCCGCTTGAACAGATTGCCGAGCGCCACCAGGAAGCGCGACCGCACGTTGAGCCGCGTGACAGCGCCGCCCAGCACCATGGACTTAATCCGCTCGGGCGCGAGTTCGCCGATGGTGCGGATGAGCACACTGCCCAACGAGATCCCGACGAAGTGCGCCTGCTCGATGCCGAGGTGGTCCATGACCTCCAGAACTTCAGCGCTGACATCGTCGAAGGTGTACCGTGAGCGCGCGATGCGGTCTGTCACTTTCGAGCCACCGTGTCCGCGCAGGTCCACAAGCAGCACGTTGAAGTGGGGCCGAAAGGCTCGGATCTGCTGAAACCAGATCGACATGCTGCCGCCAGCGCCGTGGATGAACACCACCCAGTCGGCATCGGGGCGAAGCTCGTAGGTGCGGTAATTGAGCACGAGAGGAGCGGGCTGAACAACGAACGGGAGCCAGTACGAGGCCCCCGTCCGATTGTTCACGCGGTTTCGCGATCCTCACAGCGATCTCGCCATAAGGTGGTACGCTGTATGGGATCGGGCACGCGCCCGTTCAGAAGAGGCTAGCGGAGCAAGAGCATGGAGCCTGTGAAGACCTGCCCTGCACCTTCAAGGCGGTACAGGTACATACCGCTGGGCAGCTGGGCGCCGTTTGAGCTGGCATCCCATGTCAGGCGTTGGCGGCCCGAGGGCAAGGTGCCGTCGAAGAGGGTTTGCAGCTCTTGCCCGAGGGCGTTGTAGACTGTCACTCGAACAGGCATGGCCTCGGGTAGGCTGAAGACGATCTGCGTCTGCGGGTTGAACGGGTTCGGGTAGTTGCCCTCCAGCGTGATGGTGGTGGGGAGGGTGTCCTCCTCGTCTACATTCACGGCCTGCCCCGCGGTATTGAGCGTGAAGGCAATTTCCATCTGGCCGTTGCCCGCTTCTACGGGGGCAGCCTCGTCATGCGTGGTCGTACCATCGTGGAAGCGGCTTTCGTAGCCCACGGCTGATGCTTTGAAGCGGTACGCGCCACCAGCAGGTACACCTTCCAGCGTGTACGACCCATTGGCATGCACGCGCGCGGAGGCGAGCACTGTGCCGTCGTCATCTACCGCGAACACCGAGGCATCGGCGAGGGCGTTACCGTCGGCGTCGGTGACGGAGCCGTAGACCTGGGTGCCGCCTGTGGTAGGTGTGCGCCCGGTGGCATCGCCGCCAAAGAGCGTAATCCAGTCGAGGTTGAAGTCAATGCCTGTGGCTGCAACGCCGCCTACGATCTCAACAGGCGTGGCCTCTGCAGGGTCGTAGACGCCGTCGTAGTATTGCATGATGGAGTACGGCATGAACGCCATTACGAAGTAGGCGCCGTCGGGCAGCCCGTTCAGCGTGTAGCTCCCGCCGTCCGCGGTGAGCGTGGCGTAGCGTGTGCCGTTAGGATCCGAGGTGGGGATGGCCATCACGATGGCGGCGTCCCAACCGCCATTCACGCGGCCCTCAATGGCGCCATCGCCAGCGGCAGCGCGTGCCACGGCTACTTCGATGGCGGCGCGCTCCCCGCCGACAATCGTCACTTGGTCGGCCTCCGCAATCTGCTGCGTGTCGCCGTAGTAGGCAAAGCCTTCGTCGGTGTACACTGTGACCAAGTACTCGCCTTCAAACAGCCAATCGATCTCGAAGCTCCCCTGCGCATCGGTCATGGCAAACTGGTTGTACACGGGCGCAAACAGCGAGCGCGGCGAGGCCGAGGCCTCGGCATCCAAGGGCGTCACCTCCACAAACGCCCTGGTGAAGGGCTGGCCCGTGTCGCCATTGAGCACGAGGCCCGAAAGCGTACCGTAGCGCGGTCGCACATCCAGCGCGAAGTCGATGCCTGAGATGTTGGTGTCATCGGCAAGGCTGATGGGCGTGGCATCCTCAAGCGTGCGGGCGCCATCGTACCACAGCTGGTCGGTGGCGCGCTCGTTCCAGTAGGCGGCGAAGGCCTGATACGTGCCTGCGGGGAGGTGGTCAATGCGGTAGGCGCCCAGCGAGTCCGTCGTCGTGTAGGCGGCGATGGCAAGGCCTAGGTCGGCGTTGCCTTCCTCGGAGGTGAGCGTGACGTAGGCGTTGGCCAGTGGTGCTCCCGTAGCTTGGTTGGTGATGACGCCGCTGACGCTGCTGGTGCCGTTGGCAATGTCGAGCACGAAGGCAGGCGCAACCGAGGCTACGCCATCCCTGATGCTGATGGGTTCAGCGTCCTCACGCTGCACCGCGTTGGGCCACCACTGCGTGTCGCACCGCCAGCCGCTGCAGCCAAACGCGTTGACGTAGTAGTCGCCGTCGGGCAAGCCGTCGAGCGAGAAGGCGCCCAGGCTGTCGGTCTCTGCCCGACCGTAGTAGAAGCCGCGCCCTTGACCATCGGCGGGCTGCACGCTGATCGATGCCTTCGCGATGGGCATGGCGTTGCGGTCTGCCACGGTGCCCGAAAGCGTGCCGTTGACCACAGGCAGCACGATGTTGATGCCCTCGGTCACCTGGTCTTCAGCTACCTGGACGGGGGTAGCATCGGCGAGGCCCTGCGCGCCGTCGTACCAAATGAGCTCATAGACGAAGTTGGTCTCTAGCTGTGCGAAGAGCGCATAGGCGCCAACGGGTACATCGGGCATTTCATAGGCGCCGTCGGCACCTGTGAACACGAAGTAGTTGATCGTCAGGCCCAGCGAGTCGGCTGTGCCGAGGCTGTTGAGCGGGGCAAGACCAACCGCTACGTTGGGAGCGGGGTCACCATTGGCATACGTGACGGTACCCGTGATCTGGCCGAACGTGTTGGGGTCGTCGAAGACGAGGTTGACATCTGTTACGCCCGCCTCGGTTGCCACGACTGGCGTAGCGGTGTCGCGGCTGTTGGCATTATCGTACCACAGCTCTTTGGCGAAGAACGGCGTCCACACGGTGGCCTGAATGCGGTAGTTGGCGCCTTCTTCGAGTCCGATGAAGCGGTACGTGCCATCGGGTCCGGTTGAGGCGTAGCTCAGCATGGGCGTGTCGGTGCGTGCGGTCTCCTCTTTGTGCGCGATGACGAGCACATCGGTGAGGGGTTCGTTACGCTGGTTGCGTACGGTACCGCTGATGGTGGCACCGCTGCTCACGCTGAAGTCGATGCCAGAGGTCTCCACACCCGCCACCACGTCGATGGGCGTCGCGTCTTCGGCTGTTGTGGCGCCATCGTACCACTGGATCAGCCGTGCATTCTCGCGCGCCGCGACTACGCTGACGATGTAGGTGCCTTCCGGTATGCGGTCAAAGCGGTACGTGCCGTCAGACCGTACGAACGTGCGTGCTACAGTGCCTCCGAAGAGGTCATTGGAGGACGGAGAGGTGAGGTGGACCGCGCCGCGTGTGACGGCCGAGCCATCGCTAAAACGGGCCACCCCGCTGACGCTACCGTAGCCATCGGGCAGATCTATGGTGAGGTCAATGTTGGTCTGCGGCGTGCCTATGATGGGGGTGACAGGTGTGGCGTCTGAAAAGCTGCTGGCGCTGTCATACCACGTGTTGAAGACAAAGCCGTCGAGCGAGTAGACAGCGAATATGCGATAGGTGTCTTCGCTCAGGCCCGTGAACGTGTACCGCCCGTCGGCATCGGTGCTGGCGTTGGCATAGACAAAGCCGAGCGAGTCATCGCCTGGAACCTCGTTGGCAAAGGCGAACAGCTCCACGTCGGTGAGGGGTTGCCCGGCATCGTCGGTCACGCGTCCTGAGATAACGCCGCCCAGGCTCAGGCTGAAGTTGACGTTCTCGGTCGTCACGTTCTCTGCTACAGGTACGGGCGTAGCGGCCTCGCGTGTGCTGGCGCCGTCAAAATACTGGGGTAGGTAGCCCTGCACCTGTGCTTGGGTGATGTAATCGCCGGAGGGCAAGCCGGAGAGCATGTACGTTCCGTCGCTGCGGATGCCCGTGCTGGAGAAGAAGAAGGGGTTGCTGGCACTGGTGACGATCACTTGCCCACGTGTGGGTGTGCTGCCGTCATCGCCTGCGACCCGCCCGGTGATGTTACCTACGACGCCAGAACCTCGTCCGGCCATCTGGAAGTCGACGCCTATCACAGCTTCGCCTTCGCCAACGGGGACGAACTCGGCTGCGTCGGAGCTCACTACACCGGGGAAGAAGGTGGGGAAGCTATCGTCATAGAACGCGATGATCAGGTAGTCTCCAGGCTCCACATCGGCAATGAGGTACGTGCCATCATCGAGGAAGAAGCCTTCGTACGTCAGCCCGATGGTGGTCTCCAGGGCGATGATCGCAGGGAGGCCCATGGCGGCGGAGTCGCCTTCTACCGTCAGGACGCCGCTGATGCTACCGGGGGTGGCGGACGTAGACCGGAACGCCGCTGCCTGCTGATGAGGAAGCGGCATGCCGAGTTGATCGAGCCCTTGGTAGAGCGCACGGCGCTGTAGGTCTGTTTCGGACTGCGCCCAGGCGGGGAAGACGGTGAGGACGGCAAAGACAAGAGCGGCGAGGAGGCGGGCGTAGCGAGGCATCACAGAAGTCACAGATAGAATGGAGGTACAACTGCGCGTAATACGCAGTGGCAGACCACCCTGACGAATGGCCTCACCAAAATACCCCTTTCGTTCTACGAAGTGTTACATGCCCTCCACACTTCAACGCAGTCGCTTCCAGCGTAAGCGCGAACCGCCCGGTGGCGAGGCGCCGTGTGCCTAAGGCAAGGCTTAGGACAAGTCTACCTTGTCCAACAGCGTGTGCTGGAGGTCCTGGACCGCATAGTGCCCGCTCCGTGCATAGATCTTCGCCGCGGCCTCGCGGATGGCGTCGTAGGAAGTGTGCTGGTCCAGGTCGAGCATCTGCAGCGCCCGGTGCAGGTAGGCCGCGCTGTCCTCCAGGCGGTTGGGTACGGATGGGCGGGAGAGATGCAGGTAGCCCATCAGCGGGATGTCCAGGTCAAGGTCTGGCAGGAGGTCGATCAGCGCGAAGCGCATGGCGGTGCCGCCCACAGGCAGCGTGGTGTAGCCCGATCGCGTGCCAGAGATCGGAAACTGGGCTTCGAGCGTCTTGAGCCCCGCGTCGCCCGCCGGGAGGGTTGCCCCGGGGTGGTTCTCCAACTGGTGCAGTGCCTCACGCAGGGCGTGGACCTCCTCGTCGGTCAGCAACTCGTCGATCCACTGCGCCGCGTGGGTCTGCTCGGTAACGTCAAGCCGCCCGTAGCCGCTGATGAGTTTGGCGTACGGACGTGGCACACGCCGCCGCCCCGCGTGGAACCACTGGACGGCCACCTCGCGCAGTACGGCGTTGTCGTGCTTGAAGGTGGAAAAGGTAGAACTGGCTTGGTACAGCGAGGGCATAGCGGTGTCTTACGCTTCGGCCATGTAGATGGGTTTGAGCAACGCCTGGATCTTGGTGCGCGCCCGGTTGATGCGGCTCTTCACGGTGCCCATGGGCAGCCCCGTGATCTGCGCGATCTCCTCATACGTCAGCTGCTGGATGTCGCGCAGCACGATGGCTTCTTGGAAAGCCGGGGTGAGCTTGGCAAGGGCGCGGCTGATCTGGTCGTGGTAGATGCTGTCCTCGGCGCCGAGGTCGGCCGCGAACTGCTCGTCGGGCAGTGGGATGTCGAACGTTTCGCCGCCAGCGCCCATGGCTTCGAGCGATTGCGTCTTGCGGTACTTCACCTTGCGGTATTCCGAGCGGGCTAGGTTACCCGCAATCGTGTAGATCCACGTAGAGAAACGGGCGATGGGCGTGTAGGCAAACCGGTTCCGGTAGACACGGATAAACGTTTCTTGGAGTAAGTCCTCGGCCTTGTCCCAGTCGTGTACAAAGTTGTAGAGGTAGGACCCTAACCGGTTCGAGTAGCGGTCTACAATCAGGTTGAAGGCCTCCACGGTGCCGCCCTGGAAATGGGCAATCAGGTCCTCGTCGGGCAAATCGGTGAGCTGAGCCATCAAGTTGCTGTGCGAGAACTCGGTGCGGCGCACCAGGCGATCTGTAACTTCCATCGTTGATCGGTGCTGATAAGTGTACTAGGAAAGAGATGTGCAGCGGTCGAAGAGCCGAGACGCATTCAATATGTCCAAAGATGGACGCATGGCGCATCGGTTGAACGCCACATAAGATGTAAGAACGGAGACCTCAGGTCTGTAGGACGGGGTCTGACAGTGCGCGCCTGCCCTCTATTTCCTGTGACAAAGCTGTAAATGCGGCGAGGCGGTAGGCTGGTTTTTCGTCGCGTCATCCCGTTATTCTGCCAAACCGCTTGTCTGTTGTATCTGATTTCAGCTTCTGATGAACCGCCGCCGTTTCCTCTCCTCTTCGGCCGTGCTGGCGGCCAGCAGCATTGCTGCGCCCCGTATGACCTGGGCGCGGCACCGCGACACGTTCACCGAGATCCGCCGCGGTGTGGGTATCTACGAGAACCGAGGTGGCACCATCGGTTGGCTCGTACGCCCAGATGCCCTCGCCGTCGTCGACAGTCAGTTTCCTGATCAAGCCGAGCAGTGCTGGGCAGGTCTCCGTGCGCGTACGGGGCACGACCTCGACCTGCTGCTCAACACGCACCATCACGGCGATCACACCGCAGGCAATGTCGTTCTTGGGCCACAAGCGCGGCAGGTTGTGGGCCACGCCAACGTGCCCGAGCTGATGCAGGCGGCCGCCCAACGCGCCCGCGACAACGGCCGCGACGCCGCCGATCCCGTTGTGCCTTCGACCACGTACACCTCCGAGTGGCGCATGGAGGTAGGCGACGAGGTCGTGCGCATGCGCCATCACGGCCCAGCGCACACGCGTGGCGACTCGGTCATCTTTTTCGAGAAGGCCAACGTCGTCCACATGGGCGACTTGATCTTCAACCGCCGCCAGCCGTTCATCGACCTGGGCGGGGGCGCCAACACCAAGGGCTGGATCGACACGCTTACCACGGTCTACGACACCTATGATGCCGAGACGGTCTTCATTTTCGGCCACAGCAATCCCGAGCACCCGGTCACTGGTGGCATCGCCGATGTCGCCGTGATGCGTGGTTTCTTGGAGGCCCTGCGCGCGTACGTGGAAGCGGGCGTCAAGGCCGGGAAGAACGTCGAGGCACTTGTCGCCGACGCCAACGGCACGCTACCTGGAGCCCCGGAGGGCTTCGACTACAACCGCTTGGACCGGAGCATCGGCGCGGTGTTTACAGAGATGACGGTGTAGACGGCCTCAGTCGGGGTACTCCGAGGGGTCGAGGCCGGGGATGATGCGGAGCGCGTTCTTGTAGTAGAGGTGCTTGAGCACGTCGTCGGGCAGGCCGAGGCCGTAGATGCGCCAGAAGGCGTGGCGGCGGCGGTAGTATTCGAAGTAGTCGTCCGACGTCTCGAAGACGCGGAAGAAGTACGGGTACTCCTCGGGGCGCCACGAGTCCTTGCCGAACATCACACGGTCCTTGTATTGGATCAGGAACTGCCGCGCGAACCGAGGCTGTCGCCCCAACTCCGCCAGCACCGCGCCCACTTCCGTGTACACGTTCGGCATCTCATCAAGCAGTTTGCCCAGGCGTGCGAGGTCGTTGCCCAACCAGCCGAGGTGTGCGTTGATAAAGATGGTATTGGGGTGCTTGCGGAAGACGTTGTGCTGCTCGGCCATGATGATCTCCCAGCTTGGGTATTGATCGGCTGGGCGGGCACGGTTGGGAAATTGCTTCAGCTCCAGCCAGCGCTCGTTGAAGCGGTCGTGCGGCTCGAAGAACGGCGACGGCTCGCCGGTGTGGATGAGCACGGGGATGCCGAGTTCAGCGCACTTTTCCCAAACGGGCTCGATGCGCGGGTCGTCGGTCTGGATGCGCTCGCCCTGGCTGTCAGTGACGGTGAGGCCGAGGTTCTTGAAGATCTTGAGCCCGCGTGCGCCGTTGGCCACATCGGCTTCGAGCTGTGCCGCCGTGCGCTCGCCCCAGCCTGGCTCGTCCACCCCGTCAAAGTCGATGTTGGCAAAGTGGATGAAGCGGTTCGGATAGCGCCCTTCCAGATTGTCAACGGCGGCCCGCAGACGCATGCCGCTGCTGCCGCTCAGGTTGACCAGGGCCCGCAGGTTGAGCGCGTCCATGTCGGCGATGAGCGCGTCAACGGCGGCATCGCTCATGGTGCTGGCCCGCCAGTGGTGGCTGTGTACGTCGATGATCGGGTACTTGGCGCGCGGGACGGGATTCTCGGGAACGACCAGCGAGGAGTTCGGCTGGTACTCCTCAAACGTCAGGTCTTGCGCCGACACGGGCAGGACGAACAGCAGGGTGGTAAGGCAGGCGAGCAAGGCGCGCATGACAACTCCGGCATAGTAGTGGAAGGGCGCTTCCTATACCGATGCTCCACCAGAGTGTTTTGCAACGATTGCCCTGCGGAAGTCCCGAATCTTGAACTCCCAAAGGCCGGAGGCCATCCGAGCCTCGAACCCCTAAAAATGCGTGTAGCCGCTTGCGTCTAGCTGAATCGTCTCGCCCTCGCCCGTGCTGAGTTGCACGCCGTAGTCGGCAGGCTTGATGGTGCCGATGAGGTTGTAGCTGTCGTCGGGCAGAGCTTCGAGCGCAGCCGGCGGGGCGGTGAACAGCAGCTCATAGTCCTCGCCGCCGAAGAGCGCAAACGTGTCCACGTCTTCGCCGATGAGGTCGGCCACCGAGCGCGTTTCGAGGGCGATGGGCAGCGATGGTCCATGCAGCAACGCGCCCACGCCGCTCTGCCGGGCAATGTGATGGACCTCCGAGCTGAGCCCGTCCGAGATGTCGATGCAGGCCGTGGGTTTGAAGCCATGCTCGTGCCACTGCGCCAGGGTGTCGAGCCGTGCCGTGGGCGTCAGGTGGCGGTTGATGACGTAGCGGTACGGTTCCAAGTCGGGCGTGTAGCCGGGGCCCTCTTCCTGCACCGCGCGCTGGTTGCCCACCAGCACCTTGAGTCCCGCGTACGACGCGCCGAGGTCGCCCGTGACGCAGATGGCATCGCCGACTTGCGCGCCGGATCGGTAGGCAATGTTGCCCTCGGGCGCTTCGCCGATGAGCGTGATGGTCAGCGTGAGGCGGTGTGCGCCCGTCGTGTCGCCGCCCAGGATGGTGACGCCGTAGTGCTCGGCCGCTTGCTGCATGCCTGTGTAGATGCCCTCCACCATCTCCACCGACACGTTGGCGGGCACGCCCAGCGCCACGGTCGCGTAGCGCGGCTGCGCGTTCATCGCCACCACGTCGCTCACGTTCACCGACAGCGCTTTGGAGCCGAGGTACGGCATCGGCATGAAGGCGCGATTGAAGTGTAGCCCCTCCACCAGGGCATCCGTCGTGATCACCTGCACGCGTCCGCCGCCGATCCGGTACACCGCCGCGTCGTCGTCAATGCCGCGCAGCACGGCTTCGCCACGGCCCGTGCCGACGATAGCTTTGATGCGGTCGATGAGGCCAAACTCGCCGAGGTCGGCGATGGTGGTGAAGCTGTCCTGCTGCATGAGTCGAAGGCGGTTGTGATGTGCCCGTTCAACCCCGCCAGCAAGAGCGTGTTGAGGATGCCGCGTGAAAACGCGCGCTCACGCTATTCGGTGAACGCCAAGCTCTTCAAGATGCCTTGGGCCACTTCACGCGCGGCGGCGGCAGACGTCTCGTTCAGGTCCGTCTTCTCGAACGAGTACCCAACGCGGAAACGATACGCCTTCGCACCGTGCGTGGCGACGAAGAAGTAGTTGGGGAGGCCGTCTTTCTCGCGCACGTGACCGTCCACAAAGCCGTCCATCTGCAGGTCGTCGGCAAAGGGCTGCGCCGTCACGCCGTCGTCCAAGGCCTCGGGCATCGGCTTGCTGACGCCGTCGCTGCTCAGCCCCATCACCTGCACCCAGAAGTAGCCGCCCGCTTCCGACTCGGCCATGTACACGCCGAAGTTGGGCAACGCCTCGTCGTACTGCTCCGTAGTCGTCCAGTCATCGGGTAACTCTACGGCTAGGCCGTATGGCGCGAGGTCTGGGTTGGCTGACGGCGCAACCGTCATCCCCGTCAACACGAAGGCGAGGCAAAGGGGAAGGGCAGTGCGAACACGCATAGCAGGTACCGGGTGAATTGATAGAGGACACCTGCAACGTATCGACAAAAGCACCTGAAAGCAAAGAATATGCTCAGACGTACTCGATTCGCCCATGCATCTCCTCAGCGGTCAGAACTTGAGCGATCAATGTTAGCGTGCGAATCATGTCGCCAACAGTTCGGCCTTGCGGGCTGTATACGATGCCTGCGTGGGGCAAACCACGTGCAGCGAGACGGAGGAAGTCGGCGTCATGCGTGACGAGGACGCGCTGTTGCTCTAGTGCATATTCGAGGTGGGCTTCATCACTGGTACCGAGGCGACCTGCTTCCGCCAAGGTGAGCACATCGAAGCCACGTCGTCTCAGCCCGTCCGCGATAGCGTTGGCGATGTGTTCATCAAAGTAGAACCGGATTTGGCTCACGTCACATTGCGAAGCTTTTGCTGAAGCAGTGACGGTTGCTGGGCGCACAAGGCATCGACAAAAGCTTGGTCTGCCGCGATCGTCGCGTCGATATGCTCGCGATGGGCAAAGTAATAGGCCAGAGCTGCGTAGATATCGGCGAGATCAAGATTGTAAGCACTTGCGATCTCGTCGGCGCTTTGGCCCAGGCGATCGTGCCAGATGGCGATGTTCTGCACGGTGATGCGCCGCCCCGCGATGCGCGGTTTCCCACCACACACATCGGGCGTGGTTACAATGCGTTCATCAAGCGTTTTGGTGACAGTCATCGGTACAGCTCTTAGATCGGGTAAGCAAGAATCAACGGTGCCGAAACCAGGCTTCCACTTCTTCCTGATTCATCGTGCGGCCCTCTTGCCCATCTCGAAGACCTCGTTCAATCTTGTGCAGCACAAACAGGCACTCAAAGGCATCATCAAGGATAGCATTGTCGGGCAGGTCGGACACGGCGCGTACAATATCGCTCTTGGTGATCGTCTGCAGCATAATTGCCTCCGATAGATGTGACGCGTTCTGTACCTTGTGTTCATAGAGAAGTTCTAGCCACCCTACGCTGCCACAACCACCTCGCGGGTGAACAGCTTGTAGAGCACGGGCACGACGAAGAGCGTCAGCAGCATCGAGACGGCGAGGCCGCCGATGATGGCCCAGCCGAGGGGCGACCAGAGCGTGCTGTTCTGCAGCGTCAGCGGGAGGAGGCCGCCGATGGTGGTGAGCGTGGTGAGCAGGATCGGCGTGAAGCGCGTGGCGCTGGCTTCTTGCACGGCCTTGGCAATGCTGGCGCCCTCGGCGCGGAGCTGGTTGGCGTAGTCGACCAGGATGATGGAGTTGTTGACCACGATGCCGATCAAGCTCGTCAGGCCTACGAACGCCATGAACGAGAACGAGTAGCCGGTGAGGAAGAGCGCGAAGACGGCGCCAGTGATGGCGAACGGGATGGCCGCGAAGACGATCATCGGCTGGCTGAACGAGCGGAACTGCAGCACGAGCACGCCGAAGATGCCGAGCAGCGCGACCAGCAGCGCCTGGCCCATGCCGCCGAACGACTCCTCGCGCGACTCCTGCTCGCCGCTCACCATGTACGTGTATCCTGCGGGCCACTCCATCGCCTCCAACTGCTCAATGATCTGTCCTGTGACCTCAGCCACGTTGTACTCGGTGTCCACATCGGCGGTGACGAGCGCGTTGCGCTCCAGCTCGAAGTGCCGGATCTCGGAGGGGCCGGATGCGAACTCGATGGTGGCGATCTGGCGCAGCGGGATGCGGGCGCCCGTCACGGAGGCGACGGAGATCTGGTCGAAGTCGTCGAGGGTGGGCCGCTCGTCGATGGGGAGGCGGACGACCACGTCGTAGTCCTCGCCGTCGGTGTCGCGGAAGCGCGCCACGGGCATGCCTGCGATGCTGGCGCGCACGGTTTGGTCGGCCTCAACCAGCGGTACGCCGAGCAAGCCTGCCTTGTCGCGGTTGATGGCCACGTGCAGGTCGGTCTTGCGCCGCGCCGAGGCGTTGTCGACGTTGATGGTGCCTGCCGTCTGGGCGACGATGTCCTCGACTTCGCCCGCGAGCCGTTCGATGACCGAGAGGTCGTCGCCGGTGATGCGGAAGGCGATGGGCGCATTGAGGGGCGGCCCCTGCAAGAACTCGCTCACCTGGATGTCGGCGCCGGGGTAGCGGTCGAACGCCTCGCGCAGGTCGCGCATGGTGGCGCTGGACACGTCCGGCGAGCGGCTGTCGAGGTTGACCACGATCTGGCTGTACGTGGGCGTCTCGCTTTTGGGGAACAGGTTGTAATAGATGCGCGGGTTGCCGTGGCCTACGTTCGTCGTGTAGCCGTCGATGTGCGGATGCTCAGCCAAGAAGCCTTCCACGTCTTGCGTGACCGCGTCGGTGCGGGTGAGCGCGCTGCCTTCGGGCAGGTTGATGTCCACCATCAGCAGCGGCTTCTCGGCTTTGGGGAAGAGGCTCACGCCGACGATGGGAAAGAGGGCGAGGCTGCCCACGAAAATGGTGATGGCCGCGCCAAGCACCGCCCAGGGCCGCCGAAGCGCGCCGCTCAGCATGGCCGTGTACGGACCGCTCACGACACGTTGCATCCCACGCTGGAACGCGTTGGGTCGCTTGGGCGCCGCATCCTCTGTTTTAGGCTTGGCTTTCAGGAAGCGGCTGGCGAGGAACGGGGTGAGCGTGAGCGAGACGATGAGGGAGGCGCCGAGGGCGTAGATTACCGTCAGCGGCATGGTCCGCACGAAGTCGCCCGTCGCGCTCTGCAGGATCAGCATCGGCAGGAAGGACAGCATCGTCGTGGCTGTTGAGCTGACCACGGCCCAGCCGATCTGCCCGGTGCCCTTGAGCGCCGCCTCGTTGCGCGAGTAGCCCATGCCGATGAAGCGGTTGATGTTCTCCGTGACGACAATCGCGTTGTCCACGAGCAGGCCGAGCGCGATCACGAGGCCTACGATGCTGATCTGCTGCAGCGCGAAGCCCGTGAGGTCCAGCCAGTTGATGGCGATGAAGATGGAGATGGGGATGGCGATGATGACGATAGACGCGGCGCGGTAGCCCAGCGCCAGCAGCGCAATCAGGCCGACGAGCAGCAGCCCTTGCATCAGGTTGCGGAAGAAGCCGTTCACCTGATACGCCACGCTCTCGGCCTGCTCGAAGACGGTCACGAGCCGCACGTTCTCGGGCAGCGTCGCCTCGAAATCGCTCACGACGGCCTTCATGCGGTCGGTCACGTCGAAGATGTTGGTGCCCGCGCGCTGCGTGCCGCTCAGGAAGACGGCGCGCTCGCCATCGACGCGGCCCAGGTAGGTTTCATCGGCGTAGGCGTAGGCCACGTCGGCGATGTCGTTGAGGTAGACGATGCGGTCGCCAGCGGCGGTGATGACGGTGCGGCGGATGTCGTCGAGCGACTCGTAGTCGCCGCTGGTGCGGATGTTGAATCGCCGCGTCCCGGCGTCCACGTTGCCGCCGGGGATGTTGGCACTGCTGGCCTGGATGGCTTGCGTGACGTGGCTCAGCGTGAGGCCGAGCGGGCGCATCTTCTCCAGATCGACCGAGACGCGCACTTCCTCCTCGGGATACGCCCAGGTGTCGATGCCGCGCACGCCGCTCACTCGCTCCAAGTCTTGCTCCAGGTCTTCCACCAGCCGCGTCAGCTCGCGGTACGACGCATCCTCCGAGACCAGCGCCAGCTGCACGATGTTGACGTCCTGCGGCGAGATCTTCTGCACCTCCAGCCGCACCAGTTCGTCCGGCAACTCGCTGCGCAAGTTGTTCACCGCCTGGGCGACGTCGTCGTAGATCTTGTCCGGGTCGGTGCCGTGCAAAAACTCCGGGCCGATGACCGCCAGCCCGTCCTGCATGCGCGTCTCGATGTCCTTCATGTCGTCCAGGCCGTTGAGCGCTTCCTCAATGGGGTCGACGACCAGCTGCTCCACATCGCTGGGCGTGGCGCCCGGGTAGACGGCGATGACGTTCACGCCGGGGAAGTTCACCGTCGGGTCTTCCAGCCGCGGCATCGTCAGCAGCGAGACGACGCCCATCAGCGTGAGCAAGAGCATCAGCACCAGCGTGAACTGGTAGTTTTCGAGGGCGAGTTTGGGGATGCGCATGGCAAAGGCTCGGTTGAAGAGCTAGAAAAGCAGCTTGGTTTTGGCAACGTGGCCCATGATTGTCATCCCGAAGCGGAGGCCGCAGGTCGCAGTCGAGGGATCTCCCCCGATTTCGTCTTGCAAAACCTCTGATTGGGAGATCCCTCGGCTACGCTCGGGATGACAGTAGCAGGCGTTGTGCCGTCACTCGACGATCTGAATCGGTGCGCCGTCGGAGAGGTAGGCGGTGCCGTCGGTGATGACGGCTTGGCCGGGCGCAAGGCCCTGCCGCACGGTCACGTGCTCGCCGACGATGCGGCCGACGGTGATGCGGTGGCGCTCGGCGAGGACGCCGTCGGGGTTGGGCAGGAAGACCGTGGCTTCGGTGCCGTCGGCTTCGGCCAGGGCGGCAAGGGGAATCAGCGGATACGCAGTAGCGTCGGAGGGGAAGAGGTCGACGCGGGCGATGAAGCCGGACTTGAGGCGGGCTGTGCGTTCGCGCACCGCCACTTCGACCTCAAACGTGCCCGTCATCGCATCGGCCGCATCGGCAATCTCGGTGACGACGCCCTCGAAGGACTGGCCGTCGTAGGCGTCAAAGTAGAGCGTGGCGCGGTCGCCGCGCTGCAGCTTCACGATGTCGCGGTCGGCGAGGCCTACGCGCACCACCCAGCCGTCGGCATCCGAGCCCAGCGTCACAATCGACTGCCCGGGGCTGACGAGCTCGTTCTGCTCCACCGTGCGTGTCAGGATGCGGCCCGAGGCGGGGGCGCGGATCTCGGCATACGTGCGGTTGAACTGCGCCACGTCTACCGCCGACTGCGCCACATCGAGCGCCGTGCCCGTGTTCTCCCACTGCTCCAGCGTCACCACGCTGTCTTGCAGCAGCGCATCCATCCGCTGCATGTCCCGCTCGGCCTTGGTCAGTCCGGCTTGGGCTTGCCGCACCTGCGCGTCGATCTCCGAGAGGTCGAGCCGCGCCAAGAGCTGGCCCTGCTGCACGCGGTCCCCCTCATCCACCAGCAGCGAGGCGACGATGCCGCCGATCTTGAACGAGAGATCGACCTCGGCCTTGGACGCAAGGCGGCCACTGGAGCGGATGGGCTCCACGGCGCTGCCTTCGGTGACTTCGGCTGTGCGGACGGGCACCGTGCGGGCCTCCAGGGCGTCAGGCGTCTTGGCTTGCGTGGTGCAGCCGGCGAGGATGAGGGTGAGAGCGAGTAGACGGAGCATCGGTATGGGGCAGAGAAGTAGCGGGGTAAAGAGCAGAGGAGGCGGCATGAGGAGGGCGGGTCAGGGCTCGAACGAGGAAGTCGAGGTGGAGGCGGGCAGCGCAGCCGATCCGCGCACCTCGCCCACGGCACGCTCCAGTCGGGCGGAGCGGCTGAGGTAGTCGTAGCGCGTGATCGTGCGGTTCAGTTCGGCGCTCGTCAGCGACGTGCGGGCGTCGATGTACTCGACTTGGTTCGCCATGCCTTCCTGATACTTGCGCTGTACGAGGCGGAACGTCTGCTGCGCGCTTTGCAGGCGGGCGTCGGCGGTGGCGAGGGCGTCTTGCGCGACGCGGACGTTGTCGAGCGCTTCCTGCACCTGCAGACGAATCTGCTGCTCGGTGTCGCGGCGCTGCACTTCGATCTGCTGCTGGCCAAGGCGTGCGCGCTGCCGCTTGGCGCGGCGCTGGAAGCCGTCGAACAGATTCCACGAGAGCACCACCGAGCCCATCCAGAAGTCGCTGTCGCTGCTGAAGGTGTAGTTGCGTCCCTCGATGCCGTAGTCGGCCACGAGCGAGACGCTGGGCAGGTATTGCGCATCGGTGAGCGCGATCTGCTCGCCTGCCGCTTGGATGGCCGCGTCGAGCTGCGTCAGCTCCGTGCGTTGCCCGAGGGCGGCGTACGCGAGGTCGTCGGCCGAGGCGGCAATGCGTGTGCTGGCGGGCAGCAACGCAGGCTGGGTGGGAAAGAGGTCGGCTTCGGGGATGCGCTCAATCGGCGTCTCGAATGGGCGGGCGAGCAGGTAGTTGAAGTAGGAGGCGGCGAGGTCGCGATTCTTCTCCGCCTCGGCGCGCTGCTGGGCCACGTCGTACTGGTCGGTGCGCGCCCGGTAGACGGCGTCCTGCGTGACCTTGCCGTTGCGCGCCAGGCTCTCGTTGACGCGCACGTTCTCGTCCACCAGCGCCGCCGTCGCCGCCAGAATCTCGACAAGCCGCTCGGCCATGAGGTAGTCGAAGTACGACGTCTTGATGGAGGCGACCAACTCGTGCTGACTCGTCGCCAACGCGGCCTCAGCAGCGCCCATAAGGTGGCCTTGCAGGCGGATGTTCGGGCGGATGGACGGCTGATAGATCGGTTGAACAACGCGCAGCTTGGTTTCCTGCTCTTGCGTCCGCAAGAAGTTGATTTGTTCATCCTGGATGGTCGGGAACGCGGGCGCGAGCCCTGCTGCCACACGCTGCTCGTTCAAGGCATCGTACACCGGATTGAGCAGCTGACCCACGGGGAAGTCGATAGCCCGCCCGCCGCCCGCCCGGCTGAACCGCGCATCGATGCCGAGCGTGGGGCGGTAGAGCGCTTCGGCCTCGGTGACGGCCTGCTGCTGCTGCGCCACGGCCAAGTGCTGCTGCTGCAAGCCGACGTTCCGCTCCAGCCCCTCGGCCACGTAGCCGTCCAGGATGGGATGCTGCGCGAGGGCAAGGCCGGCCGAGAGCGCGAAGAGGAGGGAGAGGAGAAGGAGTACCCGTTGGGTGCGAGCGGAGAGCAACATGGGCCCGGTGGCGTGCAGATCGTGGGATCGTTTGCGCGCCAGTACCGGGCGAAAAACCGCGCTGTTTCGTGTGAGAAGTGAGGATTGGACCGATGGTGAACGCCACCGGACGAACGGTTACTGAGACGTGCCGAGCGGTGACGCTCTTCAAGCGGGCTTCATCTAGCGAATGTCGCGAAAGCGGGCATCCTCAATGTCATACGGCGAACGCGGCGTGGACGCTGGTGCTGTCGACGTCTGGCGCTGACGCACCGTGGTCGTGTACGGCGACGGCCGAGGTGGGGCCTGCATGCGCGGGCGTTCCCGTGGCGGCGCCAGCGGGTCGTTCTTGACGGCGTCGATAAGGCTGCGTACGGCGGGGGCGCCAAAATAAATCACCAGCGCAATGACAAGAGCTTCGAGCATCGAAGTGAGGCAGATGGTCGGAGGTGGAGTAGGATGACCTGCGAGGGGTCCTACGGTGGTGCCTCTGGCGAGTTCATGAAAACCGGTTCACAGAGGGCGCCGACGTTATGCCGTTACAACCTCCCTGTCTAGCACGGCATCAGCCACTTGCTAGAGACCGTCATGCTATCACGCATCTGGAGCAGCACCCCGCAGGGCGTCGGCGCGCTGCCGATTGAGATCGAAACCAACATCGACACGGGCATGCCGTGCTACACCGTGGTGGGGCTGCCGCAGGGCGCCGTCCGCGAGAGCCGCGACCGCATCTGGGCCGCGCTCAAGAACCGGCAGCTGCCCGTCCCGCGCGGCGTCATCACCATCAACCTGGCCCCCGCCGATGTGCGCAAAGAAGGCGCCGCATTCGATTTGCCGATTGCGATGGGCCTGCTTGCCGCCAGCGGTGACCACTTCGACGAGGCCACGCTGGACCGCCTCGCCATCTTCGGCGAGCTCGCGCTCAACGGCGCCGTGCGTCCCGTGCGTGGTATCCTGCCGATGGCGATGCAGGCGCGTGACGAGGGCCGATCCGGCGTGATGGTGCCCGCCGCCAACGCGCCCGAAGCCGCCGTCATCGACGGCCTCGACGTGTATCCGATCTCCAGCATCGAGGACGCCTTCCGCCTCCTCGCCCAGCAGGCCGACGCGCCGCAGCCCTACCGCCGCGACCTGCACGCGCTGTTCAAGCAGGCCGAGCACTACGATGTCGACTTTGCGGATGTGCGCGGCCAGGAGAACGTGAAGCGGGCGCTGGAGATTGCCGCAGCAGGAGGGCACAACGCTATCATGATCGGGCCGCCAGGATCGGGCAAGACCATGCTCGCCCGCCGCCTGCCGACCATCCTGCCGCCGCTCTCGCCGCAGGAGGCGCTGGAGACGACCAAGATCCACTCCGTCAGCGGCAAGTTGGACGAAGGCGGGCTCATTGCCACGCGGCCCTTCCGGGCGCCGCACCACACGATCTCGGATGCTGGACTCTGCGGTGGCGGTGGCAATCCCATGCCGGGCGAGATCTCGCTGGCGCACCACGGCGTGCTTTTCCTCGACGAACTGCCCGAGTTCAAGCGGCAGGTGCTCGAAGTCATGCGCCAGCCGCTCGAAGAAGGCGGCATCACCATCAGTCGGGCGTTGGCCACGATCACGTTTCCAGCGCGGTTTATGCTTGTGGCTTCTATGAACCCGTGTCCGTGCGGCCACCTCACCGACAAGGGCAAGACGTGCCTGTGCGCACCGCCGCAGATCCAGCGCTACCTCAGCAAAGTTAGCGGCCCGCTGCTCGATCGCATCGACCTCCACATCGAAGTCACGCCCGTCCCGTTCGACGAACTCAACCGCCGCGCCGATGGCGAGACGTCGGCGCAGGTGCGCGAGCGCGTGGTGGCCGCGCGGGCGGTGCAGGCAGCGCGCTTCTGTGAGCACCGCACGGTCCACAACAACGCGCAGATGACCACGCGGCAGGTGCGCACGCATTGCCGCCTGGACGAGACGGGGCAGCAGCTGATGAAGATGGCGATTGACCGCCTCGGCCTGAGCGCCCGTGCCTACGACCGCATCTTGAAAGTAGCCCGCACCATCGCCGACCTAGCCTTCGCCGATGCAATCAGCACCGCGCACCTCTCCGAGGCGATCCAGTACCGCTCGCTTGATCGGAACGGCTGGCTGGGATAAGAGCTGGTCCCAAGCGCAACAAACAGCGAACAGTGCTCCCGCATCGTGACTGCTGTTCCAACCAGGCAGCACGGGCGTCCCCTTTGGCCCTACTTGTCTGGTGCCCAATTCATCCGCTCGGGAGTCGTGACGGAAAACAAGCGGTTCACCCGCCCACATCCACCGTCTGCGCCTCGAAGTGGTCGTATACCTGTTGGGCGGGGTGAACAGTGCATTATCTAAAGGCGCTAGACCAAAAATGACGTACTAGGGCAGCATATCAGGCCGAACGTCTCGTCTCCCGTGCAGCACCCGCAAAATCTCAATGCCATCCGGCAGCGGGGCAAAATACAGCACGTAGCTTCCGACACGCCGACTGCGGATACCGCGGCCTAACTCAGGCCTCGCCTGAGCACTATACGGCATTGCTGCTAGGCGCTCAGCGATGTACTCGATGCGCAACAGCTGCGCGTTTGCCACCTCAGTGGTGGCTTCACGGTCTAGGTAGCGCCATATGTCCATCAGGTCCCGCCGTGCCGCCCGCGTGCGTTCTACAACAGGCATGGTTAGGACGCCTCGGCATCTCTTTCAGCACGCGCTGCGGCAATAATCTCAGCCATGTTCAGTGGGCCATCGTTGCCGCTGTCGATGCCTTCCTGGATAGCCGCGCGCAGGTCGTCTAGCCTGTTCAAGTACGCGTTCAGGTGAGGTGCCACGTTCTCCTGTACAGCCTCGGGTAAGGATTGTAGCCTGGAGACGGCGGTCTGCATTTCTTGCGTCATAGGGTCTCTCGCCAATATACTCTGGGTTGAGAGGGTGGTACCGAGTCGAGCTTTTGCCCAAATACGGTTCGTAGGCTTCAAGAATCAACCAACGAGGGCATCCCCAACTCGTTTCCTAGAGCAAGCGGTTCACCCGCCCACATCCACCGTCTGTGCCTCGAAGTGGTCGTGTACTCGGCGTGCCAGCGACGGGCCTACGACTTCGTTGAGCGCCTGCAGCGACGCCTCTCGCACGCGCTTGACCGAGCCGAATGTCTTGAGCAGCTTCTGCACGGTCTTGTCGCCTACGCCAGGAATGTCGGTGAGCTCGGAGTGCAGCGTTTTCTTCGTGCGCTGCTTGCGCTGAAACGTGACGGCGAAGCGGTGCGCCTCGTCGCGGATGCGCTGGAGCAGCTGCAGCGACGAGCTCGTGCGCGGGATCAGGATGGACTGGCTGTCGCCGGGGAAGAAGACCTCCTCCAGCCGCTTCGCCAAGCCCACCACGGCGAACTTGCCGTACGTCTCCGTCTCGCGCAGCGCCTCCACCGAACTCGACAGCTGCCCCTTGCCGCCGTCGATCACCACGAGGTCGGGCCACGGGCCGTTCTCCTCCAGGATCCGCTTGTAGCGGCGGGTCAGCACCTCGCGCATCGACTGGAAGTCGTCGGGCTTGCCCTCTACCGAGCGGATCTTGTAGGTGCGGTATTCGCTCTTCTTAGGCTTGCCATCCACGAAGACGACGCACGACGCCACGGTGCCCGTGCCGCCCAGGTGCGAGATGTCGAAGCACTCCATGCGGCGCGGCAGCTTTTTCAGGTGCAGGTCGCGCTGGAGCGCCTTCACGGCGTGCGGGATGCGCCCTTCTTCCTGCTTGGCCCGCTGCAGCTTGAGCTCGCCCAGCAGCAGGTCGGCGTTGGCCTCCACCATGCGCATCAGGCTGGCCTTGTCGCCGCGCTCGGGCACCTTGATGGTGACCTTCTTGCCGCGCTGCGCCCGCAGGAAGTCGGCGAGCGTGTCGGGGCTGGCGAGGTCGTGCGAGAGGTAGATCTCGTCGGGGAAGAAGGTGGCGTCGGCGTAGTAGGCTTCGAGGAAGGCTTGCAGCAGCTCGGCGCCCGTGCGCTCCTCCAGCCGCGAGAGGTACTTGTGCTGCCGCCCGATGATGTGGCCGTCGCGCACCTTGAAGAGCACGCCGCAGCCGATGTTGTCCTCGCGGTCCAGCGACAGCGCGAACAGGTCGCGGTCCACAAAGTCCTGGCTGACGATCTTCTGCTTCTCCGAGTACTTCTTCAGCGCCTTGATGCGGTCGCGCAGCTCCGCCGCCTCCTCGAACTTGAACGCCTGCGCAATCCGCTGCATCTCGCCTTCGAGGCGTTCGATGAGCGTGCGCGTCTTGCCGTTGAGCAACTGCTCGATCTGCGCCACGATGCGGTCGTAGTCGGCCTCTTCTTGATTCCCGACGCACGGCCCTTCGCACTTCTGGATGTGGAACTGCAGGCACGTCTTGTACTTGCCCGCGTCGATGGGCTCAGGCGCGAGGTTCAGACTGCACGTCCGCAGCTTGAAGATGGACCGGATGGTGTCGAGCACGAGGTGCATGCTCTTGGCATCGGTATAGGGGCCGAAGTACTTGGAGCCGTCCTTGCGCACGCGGCGGGTGGGAAAGATGCGGGGGAAGCGCTCCTTCTTGACGCAGATGTACGGGTAGGTCTTGTCGTCCTTCAGGTTGACGTTGTAGCGTGGCCTGAGCTTCTTGATGAGGTTGTTTTCGAGGATGAGCGCCTCGGCCTCGGTATCG
>JBCDJT010000051.1:0-31685 GCA_038747545.1 Bacteroidota bacterium | reverse complement strand
CGGCGCGGATCAGGCTGAGGGCCGGATCGCTGATGGTGATGTCGTCGAGGAACGTAGCGCCCGTGTTGGTGACGGTGAAGCAGTACGTGACGTCCGAGCCGTTGGTGGCCTGCACCAACTCGCCGCCCGGGCAGCTGGCGCCGCTATCGTGGCCGGCAAACACCGTCTTGTCGATCTGAATCGCCGCAGCTGCTTCATCGACCGTCGCCGTGTCGTCGTCCGTCGGGTTGGGCAGGTTCGGGATGTCATCGCCGTTGCTGTTGGTCGGGTTGCCGCTCGTCGAAGCGGTGTTGACCAAGTCGCCCGTGATGGTCGTCTCGAAGAAGAACACCAGCGAGGCGCCCGGCGCCAGCGGCTCCGTGCCACTCGCCAAGGTCAGATCGCTCCGGTTGATGCCGAGGTCGGCGTCCGTGACGGTGATGGCATCGAGGAACGTGTTGCCCGTGTTCATGACCGCGAAGCAGTACGTGATGTTCGTGCCGTTGGCGCCTGTGGCCAGGTCGCTGCCCGCGCAGCTCGCGCCGCTGTCGTGGCCCACGTAGACTGTCTTGTCGATCTGGATGCCCGCCTGGACCTCGTCGACTTCAGCAGTGTCGCTGTCCGTCGGGTTTTGGAGGCCTGGCAGGTCGGCGCCGTTGCCGTCGGTCGGGTTGCCGCTCGTAGACGCGGTGTTCACGAGGTCGCCCGTGACGGTGGTTTCGACGAAGAACACCAGCGAGGCGCCCGGCGCCAGCGGCTCGGTGCCGCTCTTGAGCGTCAGGTCGGTGCGGCTGAGGCCGAGGTCGTTGTCCGTCACGGTGACGTCGTCGAGGAACGTGTCGCCCGTGTTGGTGACGGCGAAGCAGTACGTGATGGCGGTGCCGTTGGCGGCCTGCACCAGCTCGCCACCGGCGCAGCTGACGCCGTTGTCGTGCCCGGCGTAAACCGTCTTCTCGATCTCGATGGCTGGTGCGGCCGTCTCGACGCTGGCGTTGTCGTCATCCGACGGGTCTTGCAGGCCCGGGATGTCGTCGCCGTTGCCGTCAACGGGGTTGCCGCTCGCCGACGCCGTGTTCACGAGGTCGCCTGAGATCGTCGTCTCGAAGAAGAACACCAGCGAGGCGCCCGGTGCGAGCGGCTCCGTGCCACTTGCCAGCGTGAGGTCGCTCCGGTCGATGTCTAGGTCGGGATCGTCGAGCGTGATGGCGTCGAGCGCGACGTTGCCCGTGTTCATCACCTCGAAGCAGTACGTCACGTTGGCGCCGTTGGCGCTGCGCACGCTCTCGCCGCCGGGGCAGAACGCGCCGCCGTTGTGGCCGAAGTACACGGTCTTGCCGAGCATGATCGCGGCATCGACCTCATCCACGGTAGCAGTGTCGCTGTCGGTCGGGTCTTGCAGGCCCGGGATGTCGTCGCCGCTGCTATTGGTCGGGTTGCCGCTCGTCGAAGCGGTGTTGACCAAGTCGCCCGTGATCGTCGTCTCGAAGAAGAACGTCAGCATGGCGCCTGGGGCCAGCGGCTCGGTGCCGCTCAGCAGCGTCAGGTCGCTGCGGCTGATGCCGAGGTCGGCGTCGGTGACCGTGATGGCATCGAGGAACGTGTTGCCCGTGTTCATGACCGCGAAGCAGTACGTCACGTTGAAGCCGTTGCTGCCCTGCACCAGGTCGGTGCCTGCGCAGCTCGCGCCGCTGTCGTGGCCCGGATAGACCGTCTTATCGATCTGGATGGCCGCGTTCAGCTTCTTGACTTCAGCGGTGTCGCTATCCGTCGGGTCCTGCAGGCCCGGGATGTCGTTGCCCGCGTTGTCGATGGGGTTGCCGCTCGTCGAGGCCGTGTTCACAAGGTCGTCGGTAACCGTAGTCTCGAAGAAGAACGTGATGCTGGCGCCCGGTGCGACGGGCTCACTGCCGCTCACCTTCGTGACGTCGCTGCGGCTGATGCCGAGGTCGGCGTCCGTTAACGTAATCGCGTCGAGCGCGACGTTGCCCGTGTTCTGGACAGCGAAGCAGTAGGTGATGGCAAAGCCATTCGCAGCCTCTACCAGCTCGCCGCCTGCGCAGCTCGCACCGTTGTCGTGCCCGGCATAGACCGTCTTGTCGATCTGGATGCCTGCGTTGGGCGTCACGAGGCCCGCGTCGATGTCCGTACGGTCCTGGCCCGAAGCCACGGTGATGCCCGCCGTCTTGCCGTCAGCCGGGTTCACGTCGCTATCCACGGTGCCATCGCTCCCTGCGCCTTGCGGCGAGTAGATGCGGCCGTTGGGCGCTACGACGTGGATGACGTACGTGCCAGGCGTCAAACCGGGGAAGAGGTAGTTGCCGTTGGCGTCGGTGCGTGTCGTCGTGATCAGGTTGTTGTTGTCGTCGAACAGGCGGACGAGGATGTTCTCGATGCCCGGCTCGCCCGGATCTTGGATGCCGTCGCCATCGAGGTCGTCAAACACCGTGTCGCCCAGGCTCCCACGCCGCTCGGCGCGCACCTCGGCGGTATCGCTGTCCGTCAGGTTCTGCTGACCAGGGATGTCGGTGCCGTTGGCGTTGGTCGGGTTGCCGCTCGTCGAGGCCGTGTTCGTCAGATCGCCCGTGAGCGCCGTCTCGAAGAAGAACACCAGCGAGGCGCCCGGCGCCAGCGGCTCGGTGCCGCTCAGCAGCGTCAGGTCGCTGCGGTCGATGCTGATGTCGGCATCGGTGACGGTGATGGCGTCGAGGAACGTGTTGCCCGTGTTCTCGACGACGAAGCAATACGTGATCGCGTCGCCCACGAGGCCTTCGGTCAAGTCACCGCCAGGGCAGCTCGCGCCGCCGTCATGGCCCGCATAGACGTTCTTGTTGAGGTCGATGCCCGGCGCTGGTGTGACGATGCCCGCGTCGATGTCGGTGCGATCCTGGCCAGCTGCCACCGTGATGCCCGTCGTCTTGCCATCGGCAGGATTTACATCGCTATCCACGGTGCCGTCGTTGCCCACGCCACGCGGCGAGTAGATGCTGCCGTTGGGCGCCACGAAGTGTAGCACGTACGTACCGGGCTCTAAACCAGGGAAGAGGTAGTTGCCGTTGGCGTCGGTGCGCGTGGTCGTGATCAGGTTGTTGTTGTCGTCAAACAGGCGCACGAGGATGTTCTCGATGCCCGGCTCGCCCGGGTCCTGGATGCCGTCGCCGTCGAGGTCGTCGAACACGAAGTCGCCGATGCTGGCGGGCTGCTCGGCACGCACCTCGGCGGTGTCATCGTCGGAGACGTGGGGCACGCCGGAGAGGTCGTTGCCGTTGGCGTTGGTCGGGTTGCCGCTCGTCGAGGCCGTGTTCGTCAGATCGCCCGTGAGCGCCGTCTCGAAGAAGAACGTCAGCGAGGCGCCCGGCGCCAGCGGCTCGGTGCCACTCAGCAGCGTCAGGTCGGTGCGGTCGATGTTGATGTCAGCGTCATCAAGCGTGATATCGCCCAGGAACGTGTTGCCCGTGTTCTCTACGATGAAGCAATACGTGATCGCGTCGCCTACGAAACCTTCGGTCAAGTCAGTCCCAGGGCAGCTCGCGCCGCTGTTGTGGCCGGGGTACACGTTCTTGTTAAGCTTGATGCCCGGTGCGGGCGTGAAGATGCCTGCGTCGATATCCGTACGGTCTTGGCCTGAGGCCACGGTGATGCCCGCGGTCTTGCCGTCGGCAGGATTCACGTCGCTGTCCACGGTGCCGTCGTTGCCCACGCCGCGCGGCGAGTAGATACTGCCGTTGGGCGCCACGAAGTGTAGCACGTACGTACCGGGCTCTAAGCCGGGGAAGAGGTAGTTGCCGTTGGCATCGGTGCGTGTCGTCGTAATGAGTTGGCCGTTGTCGTCGAACAGGCGGACGAGGATGTTCTCGATGCCCGGCTCGCCCGGGTCCTGGATGCCGTCGCCGTCGAGGTCGTCGAACACAAAGTCGCCAATGCTGGCGGGCGGCACGAACACGTCGGGGCTGAGGCCAAAGAACTTGACGTCGGCCTCGCCATTGTTGTCGATGCGGAAGCCGTAGATGGGCGTATTGTCGGTGTTGACGTTAAACACTTCGATATCCGCCACGGTGAACCACTGCGGCTGCCCCGCATTCTCGGACGGCGCAAAGCCCGTGTTCCAGCGATAGTTCTTGTTGAAACCGACCGTCTGGCCGCCTGGGATCGGGTCGCCGTTGATGTCGAGCGGGATGAGGTCGAAGAACGTGTTGCCGTTCCGCTCCATCACCAGCAAGTAGTCATCATTGGTGAGCGGGGTCGTGTAGACGAAGTCGAAGTCGGGCTCCCAGTTGGTACCGCTGATGTTGATGCCGTCGTAGCGGATGAAGTTCATCAGGTCGGTGTCGCCCAAGGCGTCTTCGAGGTCGGCCTCAAAGGCAGGCGCCTGCACATCCGTGACGGTGCCGTTGTCCCACACCGACACGCCCGTGAGCGTGCCGCTGTCGCAGAGCGTCGCGCCCTGGATACAGCGGGGCGGGAAGTTGATGTGGCGTACATCGACGTTGACGAAGTTGAACTCGTCCAGGACGACTGTATTGCCGTTGTCGTTGATCGTGATTTCGCGGACCATCACGGGATCGGAGGTCGCGCCGTTGGACACGCCCGACTGCGATGAGGTCTGGGTCACCGTGTTGCCGTTGGCTTCGAGGACCACGCGCGTGATGGGCACGTCGCCGTTGCCCGCGGTG
The DNA here is from genome assembly GCA_038747545.1 of Bacteroidota bacterium. GTDB lineage: Bacteria > Bacteroidota > Rhodothermia > Rhodothermales > JBCCMF01 > JBCCMF01. The sequence goes on along the minus strand of JBCDJT010000051.1, from coordinate 27,036 downwards.
ATGGTAACTTGAGCCACAGCGGCCGGCACATGGACACCTGCAAACGCGAAAAAGACGACCAGCGTGAGCCAGAACGTCTGTGCGAGCGAGGGTCGATCTGTCCGGCGGCGGGAGATCGTAGAGGTAGACATAAGAGCTAGGTTGAGGCTGTTGGGAAGCCGTGCCAAGCGCAAGTGCAGGCTTCCTATTCACGATGGCGGTTCGTTTGGGGCCGCAGCCACAGCGGCTGGGACGATCCGAAAGCGCTGACGCCCACCGGCGCGGTGCGACGGGCAGGGATGTGCTTGCCCAGGGACATGCACAGGCAGGATATTTCAAACGCTGTGCCTACTCGCCCTAACGGCGCTTCGACCGGGGTTTGGGGATCAGCGTGAGACGAAAATCACTGTTTTGAGACGTTGTGGACCGTCTCGGGAGGTATATCGTCGTGTGGGGACTCTCCTTAAGCGGCCAACCTGAGCTTTATCGCGTGTTTACATGTTGGTAATGCCGGGCTGTGGCCCATCTGAGCGACGCTGGTGCGATCTTTGTCTTTTGCGTCGTAACTTTCTGTTCGCACCACCCTATCGACGCCCCTCTGCGCCATGCGCTACTGCTTCACCTTGATCTTGCTGCTGGGCCTTGCCGGTTCGGCCGCCGCCCAAGACCGCACCCGCTACCTCGGCCTCAACCTCGCCGAAGTGACCGACTTCAGCCCCGAGCTTGTGTTCGTCGATGCCATGCGCGCCGCGCGCCCGTGGATCTCGCACAGCGCCACCGATTTCACATGGGACACGGGCCAACCCATCAACGTGGATGCCTCCGGCTGGCCCACGCGCCTGGAGCCCAATCAGCACCTCGGCACGATCCTCATGACCAGCCCGGACGCGCCCTACCCCACCGGCGTCTACACCATCCTGTATGAAGGCCAGGGCACGATCGAGGTCGAGTGGGACGCCGTGGTGAGCCACCGCAGCCCCGGACAGATCTTCGCCACCGTGGACGAGGCCGACATCGGCATCCACCTCATTATCACGGAGCTCGATGAGAGCGACCCCATCCGCAACATCCGCGTCATCATCCCCGGCTTCGAGCAGATGACGCCCACGCCGACGTTCCATCCGTCGTTCTTGGAATACCTGCAGCCGTTCAGCCTGCTCCGCTTCCGCGCCTGGAGCCGCATCAACAACTCACCTGTGGTGGACTGGGCCGACCGCGCCACGCCCCAGCATCAGACGTACTTCACCGACCGCGGCGTCGCGCTGGAGCACCAGATCGAGCTGGCCAACACCCTGCAAGCCGACGCGTGGTTCAACATCCCGCACCAGGCCACCGACGACTACGTGGAGCAGTTCGCCACGATGGTGCGAGACAACCTCGACCCCGACCTAACGGCCTACATCGAGTACTCGCACGAGGTGTGGAATACGTTCTACGAGCAGGCCGAGTACGCCCGCGCCTCAGGCGACCTGCTCAACCTCAGCACGGACGACACCGAGGCCCGGCTGCGCTACTACAGCGAGCGCTCCGTGGAGGTGTTCGGCATCTGGGAAGACGTCTTCGGCGGTACCGACCGCTTTGTGCGCGTGCTGGGCGGGCTGAACCAGACGCCGGGTGTGGCCGAGGAAATCATCCTGTGGAACAACGCCTTCGAGCAGGCCGACGCCTACGCTGTGGCGCCCTACTTTGGCGGTAACCTGGGCAGCCCCGCACAAGAAGCCACCACCGCCGACTTCACTGACGAAGCGCTGCTCAACGCGCTCTCCGACGACCTCGCCCGCGTCCTGGCCGACAACCGCAGCGTAGCCGCCACCGTCAACCTGCGCGGGCTCGACCTGCTGGGCTACGAGGGTGGGCAGTACCTGGCGGGCTTTGGCGGCGTGGAGAACAACGCGACCATCACGGCGCTCTTCAGCCGCGCCAACACGAATCCGCTGATGTACGACCTGTACCAAGCGTACCTGACCGAGTGGCACGACTACGGCGGGCCGATGGCGCTCTACGCCTCGTCGGGGACGTGCTCGCCGTTTGGCTGCTGGGGCCTGCGCCCCACCTGGACGACGCCCCTCGCCGACGCGCCCAAGCTGCAAGCCGCGCTGCACTTCATCCAAGCCACCTCCGTCGCCACCGACGACGCGCCGGAGCAGCCGACAGCGCTCCGCCTGGACGCGCCCTACCCCAACCCGTTCAGCCAGTCCGTCACGCTGCGCTACCGCCTCGACGCGCCGCAGCCCGTCACGCTCACCGTCTACGACCTGCTCGGCCGCCCCGTCGCCACCCTCGCCGACGGCGTGCAGCCCGTAGGCACCCAAACCGCCACCTGGACGGCCTCCGACGACCTCGCCGCCGGCCTCTACCTCGTCCGCCTCGAAGCCGACGGCCGCAGCGACACACGCCGCCTCAGCCTAGTGCGGTAAGCGCCTCTGTTTGGCTGAGGTGCTCGCGCAGGAAGTCGAACAGCAAGCTGGCCGCGTCAGTGGTGGCCTCGGCGCTTCGGTATAAACCTACCTCCACCGTGCCCACCTCGGGCAGGCCGTCGGCGGTGCCCAGGATGCGCAGATCGGCTGTGACGGCGCTGCGGGCGATGAGGCCGATGCCAAGACCCGCACGGACGGCGGCGAGCATGGCGGTGAGGCTGTGGGTGCTGAAGACGGTATGCCACGCCTGCCCCATGGCGTCCAGTGCGAGCATAGCTTCCGCCCCAACAGGACATGGACACGGGTACGGGTCCAGCACGAGCGGGAGCGACGCGTGCGATGCCATGTCGAACGTCGCGTTGCACACCCAGACGTACGGCTCCTCCCACAGCGGCGTCACGGGGCCGCGCCGGAAACTCGTGTTCGCCACGGCTAGACCGATCGTGTTCTGTTCGATCTGATCGGCCAGCGTCCAACTCGTTGCTACATCAATCGTGAGGTGGATCTTCGTGCAGAGCCGCCCAAACTTAGTCAGCAACTCCAGCAGCGGCCCGTGGGCCACCTCCTCCAGAATACCGATGTGAACGGTGCCCTCCGCCTGCACCATCGACAGCTTAGCGACGGCCTGCTCGTTGAGGTCGAGGATGCGGCGGGCGTAGCGCAGCAGCGTGTCGCCCGCCTCCGTGACGCGCGTCTTCCGTCCGCTGCGCTCGAACAGCCGGGTGCCCAGCTGCTCCTCTAGTCGCTTGATCTGCAAGCTCAGCGCAGGCTGCGTCCGGTAGAGATGCTGCGCCGCGCGCGTGTAGCTGCCTACGTCGGCCACGGTGACAAACGTGCGGAGTTGGTCGATGGAGAGATCGGCATTCATATTAACCTCGCTTATACATCAGATAAAAACAATAAATGGACCTTATGTCAAGCGGCTCGATTGGGTAGCATGTCCTCTCGCACGCATCCATACAGGCTCATGGCTACGCTCTCCTCCTCCACTCGCTCAACCGCTGTCGTCGTTCTCGCCTTCGTGGCGGTCTACTTCATCTGGGGCTCCACCTACCTCGCCATCCGCGTTGCCATCGAGACCATGCCGCCGTTGCTGATGCTGAGTGCGCGCTTCGGGCTGGCGGGGCTGCTGATGTACGGCTGGCTGCGGCTGCGCGGCCAGCCGACACCTTCAGCGCGGCAGTGGCGGCAAGCAGCGCTGATCGGCACCCTGATGCTGGGCGTAGGTACCGGCAGTGTGGCCTGGGCCGAGCAGTACATCTCGTCGGGCCTCGCTGCGCTGCTCGTCACCACGGTGCCGATGTGGATGGTGGTGCTCGATTGGCTCTGGAAGGGCGACACGCAGCCATCCGTGCGGCTCTTCGCAGGCCTCGCCCTCGGCGCGCTCGGCATCTTCCTGCTCGTACAGCCCACCCTCGGCGCTGATGCCCTCGCCACAGGTCCAGGCGTCATCCTGCTGGTGCTGCTGGGCGCCTTCGCGTGGTCGGCGACCTCCATCTACGCCCGCACCGCCGACCGCGTCGATGATCCCTTCCTGGCGAGCGCGATGCAGATGGTTGGCGGCGGGGCAGCACTGCTGATAGGTGGGCTCGCACTGGGTGAAGGACGCACGTTTACCATCGCGGCCATCACGCAGGCCTCGTTTCTCGGCTGGGCGTACCTGCTCGTCTTCGGCTCGTTCATCGCCTTCAGCGCCTACGTGTGGCTCAACCGCAACGTGGCCGCGGCGAAGGTGGCGAGCTACGCGTACGTCAATCCTGTCGTGGCTGTACTCCTCGGCTGGTGGCTGCTGGACGAAGCCGTGACGGCGCAGATGAGCATAGCGATGGTGCTACTGCTGGCCGCCGTCGCCCTGATGTCGATGCCTGCCCACGCCTGGGCCTCGGTGCGTGCGATGACGCGACGCCTTCTGCACAACCGTTCCGTAGCAGAACGGGCGCAGGAGCCCGCTTAGTCCTTGATACCGAGCGAATCGGGGAAGTCGTTGCGCTGCGGGTTGGGATTGAGCAGCGGCCCCGTCAGCGGCAACTCCAGCGCCGTGACGAAGACCGCGACCGTCGAGAACATGAACTCCTGCTGGAACTCCACGAAGTCCTCCGAGAAGCGGCCCGTGTTGTCGATGTGCCCCACGATGTCGACGTACAGCAGGCGCGGCCAATCGGGGAACTGCTCCTGAGCCTCCTTAACCACGCCGAAGAGGTCTTGCGCGGCCTTCTCGAACGTGTCATCTGGCCCCACAACGTGATACACCGAGACGGTGTTGTCGAAGTTCATCCAGATGCCGGGAGCATCGGGCTTGCTGTACTCGGGGACGTAAGGCGTTTCGGCCATGGGGGTAGCGGACGTAGTGGATGAAGCGCACCGCTAAACGAGATGCCGCACCGTCGGATTCCGGCGAGGCCTATCTTCTCACATCTTCAGCCACACCTCACGATCACAGCCCGTCGTGGGCGCGGTACCACGCATTAGCTTCGGCGGCCTACGCGCCTGTGGACACAAACTGTGCTGATTGCGTTAGTGCTTAGCCCTGCGCTACACAACTCGCACCATAAGATGACCGTCACGTTCACAGTTCCAGAAGATCTGCGTCCTCGGCTACAGGCCAGTTGGGGCAACCTCTCGCGACGAGCACTTGAAGCGCTGGCCGTTGAAGCCTACCGAGATGGTGTGCTGTCCTCGGCGGATGTCGGACGTCTTCTTGGCCATACCTCGCGCGTGGAGACAGAGGTCTTCCTCAGTGAACGCTCAGCGCATCTGCATTACTGTGCTGAGGATATTGTGCGAGACGTGGCAACGCTCAGGCGCACGCAGCAGACATGACAGTCGTACCGAATACGACACCGCTGAATTATTTGGTGTTGATCAGCGAAGTCGAGATCTTACACCGGCTCCTTGGAAGCGTCACTATCCCAAACGCTGTTCGTGATGAGCTTTCGAGCTCCGACGCACCGCCTCGCGTACGTGCATGGATTGCAACGCCGCCAAGCTGGCTACACATAGAGGATGCCCCGCCAAACGATGACGTTGCCCTACACACCTTGCACCCTGGAGAGCGCGAGGCCATTGCCTTGGCTGAGGCCAAGCAAGCAGACCTGCTCCTGTTGGATGAGCGGGCCGCTCGTGCCATCGCGGCTGAACGTCACGTGCCCATCACAGGTACCTTGGGTGTACTCTTGGAAGCCAGCATGCGTGGCTTGACTGATCTCACCACGGTTGTTCCAAAACTGCAGCAGACGACGTTCCGGGCCTCACCAAAGCTCTACCGCTGGCTGCTCGATCCTGACCGCTCCTAGCCGTGGGTTCACAGCCAGTCGTGGGCGCGGTACCACGCGATGGTTTCGCGCATGCCCTCATCCAGCGGCGTAGCGGGCGCGTAGCCGAAGTCGCGCGCAGCCTTTTCGCTGGAGCACATGGTGCAGGTGTAGCGGGCGGCCTTCGCCTTCTCGCGGTTCATCGGCGGGTACTGCCCGAACCACCCAGCTACCGTTTCGAGTACCGCACCGATGGGTTCAACAGCGGCAACAGGCACGTGGATCGTCAGCGCTTTCTTGCCGAGGGTGGCGAGGGCCGCATCGCGGATCTCGTGCCAGCTGTACTGCTTGGGCCCGCCCAGGAAGTAGGTCTCTCCCACGGTCTGCTCCGCCTCAGCCGCGTCAACCATGCCGTTGACTAGATCGCGGGCGAAGACGAGGCTGAGGTCGGGCTCGGTACCTTTGCCCAGAATAGGCGCGAGGCCGCGGCTGAGGCTTTGGAAGAAGGTGTAGATGTCGGCTTCGCGGGGGCCGTAGACGGCGGGCGGGCGGATGGTGACGAGCGGCAGTCGGTCAGCGTAGCCGTCCTCGGTGATGCGGTGCTCCATGAGCGCCTTGCTGCGGCCGTAGCGCGTCACGGGCTCTAGCGCGGCGGACTCGTCAGCGACGCCGCTGGCGCACGGGCCGACGGCTTCGAGCGAGCTGGTGATGAGCACACGCTTCACGCCGGGGTTGACCTCGGCGACCGCGTCCAGCAGGTTTAGCGTGCCGCGTACGTTGGCCTGCTCCAGCGTGGCCCAGTCCTTGGCCCGCGTCACGCCCGCCACGTGATAGACGTAATCAACGCCCTCGACAGCTGCCTTCAACCCATCAACGTCGTCCAGGCTCACGCGAACGGGCCTCACATCCAGGCCGTCTAGCCAGCGTAGGTTCTTGCGCACGAGGCACCGGATCTCGCCGTAGCCGCGCGCCTGCAGGGCCTCCACCAAGTGGCTGCCGACGAAGCCCGTCCCGCCCGTCACGAAGGCGGTTTTCGATTGCGATCCGTCCATCAGCGCAGCATCCGCACGTCGAGTTCAAAGCCGGGCAGCACGTCTTCGCCATTCAGTGTCACCTCAAACCCGAGGCGCTCGCTGCTGCCATCAGCGCGGTAGACGACGACCTCGTTCTCGAACGGGTCGATGAGCCACGCGAGTCGGCATCCGTTGGCCATCCACTCCTCCATCTTGGCATCCAGCATCGCACGACGGTCTAATCGGGAGCGTAATTCCACGACGAAGTCAGGGCTTAGCGGCGGAAACTTCTCGCGGTCGTCTTCCGAAAGTGCTTCCCATCGCAATCTGCCCGTCCAAGCGGCATCGGGTGCGCGCATGGCGCCGCTCGGCAGACGAAAGCCACCGTCGGGCCCGGTCACCACGCCGCCGTTGTGCAGCCGATTCCAGTTTCCGAGTTCGAGGAGGATGTTGCATACCCTGGCGCCCTGTGCGACGCTTGAGAGCGGTCCAAGCTCTAGGATCCCGTCGCTATTGCGCTCAATGTGCATCAGCGGATTGACTGCGCAGAGGGCGAAGAGTTCGTCGTCGGTGAGGTGGACGACGGGCGAGAGGTCGAGAGTTAGTTCCATGCAGGCAGGCAGTCAGGCGAGGAGCACCGAGCGTATCCGATGGCGGGGCTACGGGTTCCGCAGCCGCATCTTGGCGACGGTCTCGATGTGGTAGGTGTGCGGGAAGAGGTCGACGGGCTGCGCGGCTTCGATGTCGTACATATCGCGCAGATCGGCCAGGTCGCGGGCTTGCGTTTGCGGGTTGCAGCTGACGTACACGAACCGCTCAGGCCGCAGCGCAGCGATCTGCTTGACCACCTTCGGGTGCATTCCGGCACGCGGCGGATCAACGATGAGCACATCCGGGCGGCCGTGCTCGCGCACAAACTCAGGCGTGAAGAGCCGCATCAGGTCGCCCGCGAGGAAAGTGCAGTTGTCCACCCCATTCGCCACCGCGTTGCGGCGCGCGTTGACCACCGCTTCCTCCACCAGCTCGACCCCAACTACGCGCTGTACGTGTCCGCTGACGAAGATCGAAATCGTACCTGCACCGCAGTACAGGTCGTAGAGCACGTCGGTAGGACGCAGTTCGGCGAAGTCGCGGGCGACGTTGTAGAGCACCTCGGCTTGGCGCGTGTTGGTCTGGAAGAACGCGTTGGAGGCGATCTCGAAGCGGTACGGGCCGATGGTGTCGTGGATGACGCCGGGGCCATAGATCGTCCGCACCTCCTCCCCAAAGGCCGTCTGCGCCCACGACGTGTTGATGGTGTTGACGAACGTGGTTACCTCGGGGAAGCGCTCGCGCAGGAAGTCGGCGATGAGGGCGATGCGTTCTTCGTCGTAGCCATAGGTGACGAGGTTGACCATGCGCTCGCCCGTGAACTCGCCGCGCCGCACCACGAGATGGCGCAGGTAGCCGACGTGCTGCTTGACGTCCCACGGCGCCCAGTCGTGCTCACGCGCCAGCACGCGGAAGGCGTTGACCAGCCGGGCGCTCCACTCGGACTGCAGGTGGCACATCTTGAGATCGACCACCTTCATAAAGTTGACGTGGAGCCCGAGGGCGAACGCCTTGTCCTTGATTTCGCCCCCCTCGATCTCGTGATCCATCAGCCACCGCTTGGTGCTGAACGAGAACTCCATCTTGTTGCGGTAGAAGAACGTCGGATCGGCGCCGATGGTGGGCAGCGCGGTCACATCCGAGAAGCCGCCGTTAAAGCGCAGCGCATCCTCCACCGACTGCCGCTTGGCGTCGAGCTGCGCTTGGTACTGCACGTGCTGCCACTTGCAGCCGCCGCAGGTGCCGAAGTAGTCGCACCTCGGGTCGATGCGGAGCGGACTCGGCTTAAGCACGTCGAGTAGCTGGGCCTCGGCAAACTTCTTCTTCCGCTTGCGGATGCGCACGCGCACGGTGTCGCCGGGCATGGCGCCCGCCACGAAGACGACGTACCCGTCCAGCCGCGCCAAGCTCTTGCCTCGGTCGGCGAATTTCTCCAGGGTGAGTTCGAGTTCTTGGCCGCGCTTCACAAGACAGCGTTGGATGGTGGGAACAGTAGCAGACACACGTCGGGCAGCCGAGGTGATCTCAGTGCAGCGCCACGCGGCGAATGAACCGCCGTGCTGCTAGGTAGGAGCTGACCCAGCCGAGGATGGCGCCAAGCACGACGGCCGTCCCGAGGAACAGGTACGGCGCCCACTCAGCCGAGAGGGTCAGCTGCGGCAGGTATGCAGCCATCAGGTGATACAACCCAAGCAGCATACCGCCAGCGAGTACGCCCGCCACGATGCCTTGCAGCACGCCCTCGATCACGAAGGGGCGGCGGATGAACGCGTTCGTCGCCCCCACAAGTTTCATGGTTCGGATGAGCAGCCGGCGCGCATAGATGGTCAGGCGTATGGTGTTACCAACAAGGAACAATGCGGCCAGCAAGACGATGAGCCCGATGGATGCCCCGATGAGCCGCAGCAGCTGTAAGTTCTCCTGCACCCGGGCCAGGATAGGCGCGTTGAAAACGACTTCATCCACACGGGTCCACGTGGCAAACGTGTCCGCCATGCGTTGCAGGCTGTCGGGGTTGGCGTAGGCGCGGCTCACGCGCACCTTGACCGAGGCCGGGAGGAACGACACGTCGCTGTCGATGAACGCTTCGCTCTCGCCGCCGCCGAACTCGCGCTGGAAGATCTCAGCGGCCTCGTCGCGGGAGATGAAGTCGGCCTCTTCCACGCCCGGATGCACCTCGATCCGCTGGTACACGGTCTGCTGCAGCGGCTCCTCCACGTCTTCGAGGTAGACCTCCAGCTCGCCCACGCGTTGCCGGATCCAGTCGACGACCTGCTGTGCTTCATACGTGAGGTAAGCAAAGAGCCCGATGAGTACGAGCGCCACCACCATCGCGCTCGTCGACGCCACGGCGGCGAAGCGTGCGCGCTTGAAGCCAGCAAGGCCCTCGCGGAGGCTGTAGGAAAACGCCACAGGTCAGCCCATCGGGTTGGTGGAGGGGAAACGCTTGAATATACGCGCCGCACGTGGGCGCGTCATGCCCGCAGCAGCCAGTGGATGCGCTCGGTCTCCGCGTCGGCGGGATCTTGCGAGAAGCCGTCGTAGTGGGCCTCTAGTCGGAACGGGCTGTCTTCGATGAGGGCCAGCATCTCATCGAGCGTGTAGGCGCGCTCCACATGCACCTCATTGAACTGCTGGTCGCCTACCGCAATGTCGAAGGCGGTAGTGTGCAGCCGCGTCTCGGCGTCGTAGTAGCTCTTGCGGATGTATGACACGCCCTCCGCTTCGCCCTCGTCCTCGAAAAACTCAGCGTTGTTGATGGAGTTGGCAGGCGTACTCTGGTCGAAGAGGAAGAGGCTGCCCGGCTTGAGCGCCGCATGTACGCACCGGAAGAGGTCGCCCACCTGCTCGTCCAGCAGCAGATAGTTGAGGCCGTCGTAGAGCAAGACGGCGAAATCGACAGGGCGTTCGAGGCGAAAGTTGGTGAAGTCGGCCACCTCGAACTGCACCTCAGCGTTGAACAGCTCGGCTTTGCGTCGCGCCACCTCGGTCATCTGGGCCGACACGTCGATGCCCACAAAGTCGTACGGCCCCCACTCCTGAAAGGCGAAGGCAAACGAGCCGGTGCCGGAGCCCAGTTCGACGACTGACTTGAACGGATGGCGGTGCATCTGCAGCAGCTCGTGGACGTACTCGGCCCAGAGGTCGTAGTCTACGTGCTCCATCACCACATCGTAGACGGCAGCAAGGACGGAGTATGGCGGGCGGGTTTCGGTAGCCACGGCAATCGGCAACTTGGACATGTAACGCGCGCTTAACCCGCCGTGCTCAACGCGGGATCCATGTGGTTTTGGCGAGGACGACGGGGCTATCCTTGCCCTGATGGCGTACCTGATGCACGAATGTCAGCCCGTCGGCGGTGTCTACCTGCTCGCTTTCGGCAATGACCTCGGTGCCGAAGAGCGTTTCGGCGCGGAAGACGAGGTCGAAGGCGGCTACGCGATGCGTGGTGGGTAGGCCGTCCGGCACAGCTTGCATCACCCAGCCCAGGTAGACGACGTTGTTGACGTGCCCGTTGAGGTCGAGGTCGGTGTGGCGAACGGTGAAACGCGCGGCGTGGTCGATGCGGGCGGGGGCGGCCAGGCGCGGAGGCTCGCCGGCCATGGCGCGCTCGTCAGGTTCTTCGGCCAGCATCTCGATGTCGGGCGGGATGCGGACGGGGCGGCGGCGGGCGATGTCGAGGAGCAGCCAGTCGCTGGTGGCATTGACGAGCACAGAGCCGTCGGGATGCCACATGCGGTAGTCGCGGAGGCCATAGAGCTTGCGCAGGCCCGCCAGCCACGAGCGCATCCGCACGTCATCGCCCCAGCTGACGGTGCCGTGGATGGTGCCGCGCAGCCGATGCAGCACCCACGTCAGGTTCTTATCGGCGAGGTCATCCAGCGCAAAGCCCAGCGTCTGCGCGTGATCGCTCGCCGCCGACTGTAGGTAGTTGGCCAGCGTGACGGCGGTGGCCGGGCCTTGCGGTCCTGCCTCGTAGGCGCGGACGCGGTGAGAGGTGTCGAATTGTGCGCTCATGCTACTTCGGGCAGATGCGGATGCGTTTCCTAGTGCCCGCCAAGATAGCCTCTTCCCCACCGTCGCGATGCTCAGAAACGATGGAAATAGCCCAGCGTGAAGGCGTGGCCTGCCGGGACGTTCTGCCCCGCCAGCGTCGTCCGCACGCCGGCCTCTGCAGCCCCACTCCCGATGGGATAGCTCAGCGTGGGCTGCACGGTGATCGCCTGCCGCCGTGCCGACGGTATGGCGAGGCCTTGAATGACAGGATCCTGCACGTTCACGTAGCCCTCGGCGATCACACGCCAACCGATGCGCTGCACCGCTCCGCCGACGGCAAAGAAGCCAAACGCTTCATCGCCAGGGGCACGAGCCGCTTCGGTGTTGGCAGAGCGGGCGCGGTAGCCGAGCCAGCCGTGGGCGTAGAGTGGGCGCGGGTAGAAGCTCTGCCCCACTTCCAGCATCACCTCAACGTCGCGCTGCCCTTCGCCGAGAGGAATCACCTCGGCATCAACCGGGAAGTCGCCGCCAGGAAGCTTGATGCCTGCCCGGAGCGCGATAGGAAACGGTGAGGTGATGCCGAACGCCTCGGGCGCGGCGCGCAGGTACAGGCGCACATCGCCGACGCCTGACCGCGAGCGGTCGGTGGCGGCATCGTTGTAGTGCAGTTGATGGAGGGGCGCCTGCAGCCAAACATCCGCGCCCCGCACCACGCCGAGCGCGGCGGTGACGTAGAGCGAGGTCGTGACGGCGTGGCCGTTGGCGAAGATGCGCTCGCGCTGGCCGTCCTCGGCGAACACGGTGCGCGTGTCGTGGTGGAACGCTGCCACCTGCACCCAGCTTTGTCCGGGCGCCTCCACCCACTGTGCAGACGCCTCCATGGCGAAGCCAAACAGGGCTACCATGGCCATTCCGGCTGCTCTCGTATGCGTCTCCATGCGCTCCTACCCGTGTTGCGTCACGCCGGATGGGTTGCACATCGCGCGCAAGTATTACAGCACACGCTAGCGGACGAGCGCGAGCGGGTGTGTCAGCGTGTGGCCGTCGGTGGTAAGGCGGGCGAAGTAGGTGCCACTCGGCAGGTCGCTGGCTTCCCAGGGGTAAGCGTGCGTGCCTGCGCTTAAGATGCCGCGCTGGAGGGCGCGGACGCGGCGGCCTTGCACGTCGAACACATCGAGCTGTAGCCGCGCCGTGCGGCGCAGCGTGAAGCGAATCGTAGTCGCGTGGCGGAACGGGTTGGGGTAGTTGCCGTCGAGCGAGACGTGACGCGGTGCTGTTTCACGCTCTGTGGTCGTCGGGATGCCGCCGAGTACGGGCAGCACCTCGAAGTCTTGCCCCATCACGGCTTGCACATCGCCCGCGTCCACGCCGAACCATTGCTGGAGCACGGTGGCGTAGACGGCGCGAAAGTCTATGCCGAATTGCAGGTCGCCTTCGACCGTTGGGTTATCGAGGTCCGGCAAGGAGCCGTATAGCCCTCCTTCCACGCCGCCGCCGAAGAGAAACAGCGGGGCAGCCGTGCCGTGGTCGGTGCCCGAGGAGCCGTTTTCCCAGATCGTGCGCCCAAACTCGGAGAACGTCATCACGAGCACGTCCTGCGCCCGCCCGCCACCTTCCAGGTCTTCGAGAAAGCTATGGATGGCGCTGCTCAGCTCCGAGAGGAGTGCCGGATGGCGCTCGATCTGCCCCGAGTGCGTGTCGAAGCCGACGAGTGAGACGTGGTAGATCCGCGAGCCCAAGCGGCCGTGGATCAGCCGCGCCACGATAGAGAGGTGGTTGGCGAGTTCGCTCTCGGGATCATAGGCCGTAGCCTGGTTCCTCCCGCGCTGTGCGGCTTCGTAGATCGCGCCCGCATACCGATACGCGTCGTTGGCGATGCGGCGCACGAACGCCAACTCGGCCGCTTGCTGCGTTGTGCCCAAGCCTTCCGTTTGAAACACGGTACCCGACTCCGCCAGTCGCTGGAACGTGTCGACACCCGAGATCGACATGCCAAGGTTGAGCTGATTGGCCTGGAACAGCATGGACGTCCCGCCAATCTGCACGCCTAGCGGACGCTCGGGCGGTGCCTCGGCGTAATCCGGGTACTCCTGAAAGAGGTAGCGCCCGGCCCAGCCGCTGTCTTTCACCGCTGCGCCGTCGCTGCCGGAGAGCCAGATATCGGTGGCGCGGAAGTGCGAGAAGTCGGGATCGGGATAGCCAACGCCCTGGACGATGCCCATACCGCCGTCCTGAAACCGCCGATGCAAGGGCGCCATCGCGGGGTTGAAGCCAAGATCGCTGCTCAGGGCGAGTGTGTCGGCGGGTGCGATGCCGATGTTGGGGCGCAGGCGGTAGTAGGTGTCGTTGGTGATGGGCACGAGCGTGTTGAGCCCGTCGTTGCCGCCGTCGAGTTGCACGAGCACCAGGATGCGGTCGGTCTCGGCAGAGGCCAAGGGGTGCCGCGCAGGTTGCGCCAGCGCCCGGACGGGCAGCCCGCCCATCATCACGCTGCCGCTAGCCGCCAGCCCCAGCGACCACAGGAAGTCGCGACGGCTCAGGCGGTCGTGGTCGCGGTGGTGCGCCTCGCCATGCTCCAGCGCCTGCCCATGCCGCTGCGCCGCTGCCGGGCGCGGTGTGCTATCGTGATGCGTACACATGGTCAGGTCAGTTGAAATTCGGGACGCGTGCAGAGGTAGCTGACGAACAGCCGCAGAAACAGCGGGGCCTGCTCATGCCCCAGGTGCCACTCGTACCACGGCACGCCAAACAGAAAACGCTTGGCCAGTGTGGCGATGTACGGCGGCCCGTTCACCACGAAATCCGGCAACGGGTGCGCGGCCAGGTTGCCGTTGAAGCCGCGATCCACCGCCTCAAAGTCAACCTGATCGAGCGGCGTAGTCAGGAAGAACTCAGCCAGCGCCACCGGAATGCGGAACGCAATCTCGCGGTCGTTGGCATCGACCAGTCGCGCTGCCAGATCGGTGAAGTCGACGGGCTCTACAGAGTCGTAGCCCCAGAGGATGAAGTCGCTGACATCCCAACGCGTGGGCAGCGTGGCAGTGCTGAGCCACGCGCGATGCCCCGGCCAGCCGGCCACATTCGGCGGCTCGAACAGCATCTGCCCCGCCACGGCTGTGGAGTAGTAGGCCATCAAGAACGAGTTGTCCGTCGTGGGCGTCTCGGTCTCCTTGAGGAACCCGAAAACGTGATCGAACGGGCTCTTGATACGCGCGCCCAGCTGCCCGGCCTCGAAGAAGTGCGTGCTCGACAGCAGCGTGCGCACCACGGGCTCAATCTCGAAATCATTCGCCAGGAAAACACTCGCCAACTCACTGACGATGGCGGGGTTAGGCACCTCGTAGACGAACGCGCGGTAGAGCTTGCCGCAGATGAAGTGGGCGATCTCGCTCGACCGCGCCTCGAAGATCCAGTCGATGACGGCGTCGTATTCGAAGCGATCCGTCTTACCAAAGATGGTTTTCTCTCCCCGGTCGTGAAACGCACGCAGGTAGTTTACGGTGAGGTCGTAGTGGTTGACCTGCCACCCCGTGAGGGCCTTTGACAGTTCCACAATGTCCTCTTCCGTGTAGTTGGGCGAGCCGTCGGGTGCGTGGATGCCCATGGTGAACAGCTCCAGCAGCTCGCGGGCGTAGTTTTCGTTCGGCGCAATGCGCGTGTTGAGCGTGCCGTCGAGGAAGATCAGCATGGCCGCGTCGATGCCGATGGCATGCACGAAGGCCTTGAAGTTGCCCAGCGCGTGCGTTCGCAGCAGGTCTAGGTAGCGCCGCACGTACACGGCCATCCCGATGACGTCGTACTGCACGGCGAAGTGGTCGTGCCAGAACAGCACCAGGCGCTCGCGCAGGCCGCCGTCGTAGTAGTCGCGATGGACGACGGGCATCCACGCGCTGAACCACTCGACGTTGCGCTCAAAGTAGGCGATGACGCCGTCGGGGTCGTCCTGCCAGCGCGGTGGCGCTTCGTCGTGCCACGCCGGGAGCGGAGGCAGGCCCAGCGCCTTGGCCTCGGCCAGAAGCGCCTCCACCGCATCGGCAGCGGTGGTGCCCATCATCGCCTCGACCTGCCCGAGGGGGGCGCCATGCTGAGTGCGGCGCAGCAGGTGGCTCGCCTCGTGGCGTGAGAGCGGCGCCGCGTACGGCTCCAGCCCGCCTTGGGTCTGTAGGTAAGGGCGATCGTCGTGCCGCCCCTTGCCGGCAGTCCTCGGGCGTGGCGGCTTCACCTTGTCGCGCTGCGCCAAGTAGTCCTCCAGCCATGCTCTGGAAAACGATCGTTCAACGGTCTGTGCGAAGCGCTGAGCCAGCATTCCCTTTCTCTCCTGATTCACCGCGTCACCCACACAACTCGTGTACCAAGTCCGTTGGACGGCTTGATGCGTGCCCTGGTTGCTTCCAACGCATGGTCCTGGCCGAGGACCACCGTTGAGAACGGAAGTTTTTTCGATTCTCGCCGTGCTCCCGTGCGCTGGGCGGCACGCCGTCTGTCGTTATCTTGCGGAGGCTCCGTACCCCTTGCCCCCACTTCACGTATGCCTGACGATTTCCTCGCCACCTCCGTCCAGTTCATCAAAGGTATCGGCCCCAAGAAGAGCGAGGTCCTGGCCGCCGCGGGCATCAGGACGGCGCTTGACCTACTCCGCACGTACCCGCGGCGCTACCTGGACCGCACCACCGTCACGCCCGTTCGGCGCCTCGCGGAAGACAGCGGCGTGGTGACCGTGGTGGGTCAGGTGCGAACCATGAACACCATACCCGGACGGGGTCGTGCGCGCTTCGAGCTGGTGCTGGAGGACGAGTCGGGCGGGCGCATGAAGTGCGTCTGGTTTCAGGGCGCACGGTGGATCGGCAAGACGTTCAAGAAGGGCGAGCGCATCGCCTTCCACGGCAAGGTGCAGAAGTTCGGCAGCGCGTTCTCGATGACGCACCCCGACTTCGACAAGCTCGACAGCGAGGGCCCCGCACTCGAAACGGGACGCATTATCGCGCTCTATCCGGGTGGCGCGGCCCTGCAGAAGGTGGGCCTCACAAGCCGCAGCTTCCGCCGCATCATCTACGGGCTGTTCAAGGAGCACGGCCTCCAGATCCCCAACGTTTTCCCCGAATGGATCGAGCAGGGCTACGCCTTGATCGATGGGCGGGTGGCGCTCCGGGCCATCCACTTCCCCAAGTCGCAGGCCGAGTTGGAACAGGCGAAGCGGCGGCTCAAGTTTGAGGAGTTCTTCTTCATCCAGCTGATGCTCGCGCTCACCAAGCAGACGCGGCAGGCCGTGGCAGGCACCACGTTTGGCGATCCCGGCGCCTACTACCACCGCTTCATCAACGAGGTGCTGCCCTTCACGTTGACGGGCGCCCAGCAGCGTGCCCTGGCCGACATCGTACAAGACACGCAGAGCGGCTTCCAGATGAACCGGCTGGTGCAGGGCGATGTGGGCAGTGGCAAAACCGTCGTAGGCGTGGCGGCCATGATGCATGCGCTCGACAACGGCTACCAGAGCGCGTTCATGGCGCCCACCGAGATCCTGGCCGAGCAGCACTACGCCAACCTGAAGAAGTACCTCGAACCGATGGGCATCGAGGTGCGGCTGCTCATCGGCGGGCAGCGGAAGGCGTTGCGCGAGGAGATTCTAGCTGACCTGGCCGAAGGGCGCGCGCAGGTCGCTGTAGGCACCCACGCCCTGTTTCAGGAGACGGTCGCCTTCCAGAACCTCGGGCTGGCTATCGTGGACGAGCAGCACCGCTTCGGCGTGGTGCAGCGTGCCGAGCTGTTCAGCAAGGGCGCGAGCGTACACATGCTTCTGATGACCGCCACGCCCATCCCCCGCTCGCTAGCGATGACGCTCTACGGCGACCTCGACGTCTCCATCATGAACGAGCGCCCCGCTGGTCGCAAGCCCATCCAGACGCAGCTGCGCGCTGAGAAGCGACGCGGCGAAGTGTACCAGTTCGTCCGCGAGCAACTGCGCGAAGGGCGGCAAGCCTATATCGTCTACCCGCTCGTGGAGGAGAGCGAGAAGCTAGATCTCAAAGATGCCGAATCTGGCTACGAGCAGCTGCAGCAGGAATTTCGGCCGTACACCGTAGACCTCGTGCATGGGCGCATGTTCGCCTACGAGAAGGAAGAGGCGATGGACGCCTTCAAGAACGGCGAGACAGACATCCTGGTGGCCACCACCGTCATCGAGGTCGGCGTTGACGTGCCCAACGCCAGCATCATGATCATCGAGCACGCCGAGCGGTTTGGGCTGAGCCAGCTGCACCAGCTGCGCGGGCGCGTGGGCAGAGGCACGGCGCAGAGCTACTGCATCCTCATGGCCGACTACAAGCGCTCGAACGAAGCCAAGCAGCGCCTCAACGCCATGGTCGAGACCGACGACGGCTTCAAGATCAGCGAGTACGACCTGCAGCTACGCGGCGCGGGCGACTTCTTCGGCACGCGCCAGAGCGGCTTGCCCGACCTCAAGCTGGCCGACATCACACACGATCACGAGTTGCTCGAACAGGCCAGAGAGGCCGCGTTTGCACTCATCCGCCGCGACCCGCACCTGCGGGATGCCGAGCATGGGGCGCTCCGGCGGTTCTTCCAGCAGCAGTACGCCAACCTCAGCCTCGGCTTCGCCCGTGTAGGCTAGAAGCGCGTGCGGTCATCCCAGGACGGGATCAGCAGCCGATAATCGTTCAAGCCTGTCTGGTCCACAAAGATGAACTGCCGCCCAAAGCGCTCATAGCGCCAGACTTCGTACGCTTTGCTGTTGAACGTGTAGGGGTGGCGTGCGATGTCGTCGGGCAGGCCGTAGCGGATCAAGATGTTGCCCCGATCCGAGCGCCAGCCCTCGCGGCCGAAGCGCTCGTCGGCACTGGCTACGCGGTAGTAGTACTCAACCATCTTCTCGTTCGCGGTCGTCCCAGGCGTCGGATCGCGCTTCTTCCAGAAGGCGAGGAAGCGCTCCATCTTGGCCTGGGTGGTCTCCCCCGCTTGGATCTCGCGGATCTCCTTCGGCTCCGCGATGGCAGAAAGCTGCGCGATGGCCTCGTCGAGGTTACCCAGATGCTCGTCCAGGCCGCTCCAATCCAGCACGATGTTGCGCGAGGTGGCGTCTAGGGCCTCGCCCGCTTCATCAACCACGGCGATCCGCACGACGTACTGGTCTGGCGGGATGCCAGCCAGCGGTATGGTGGCGATGAACGGGTTGCTGCCCGCACGGAGTGTGGTGGTCTGCTCGTCTTCGAAGGCTACACTGGTCTCCTCTTGCTCCTCTTTGTCCTGCCCCACCGGGTTGCCAAGCACGCGCCGCCAGAACGACGGGCTGTTTTCCACCGGCTTCTTCACGATGTACCGCTTGATGCGCACCTCCTGCTGTTCTTCGGCGTGGATGTCATAGAACATCGTAAGTGCTTCTTCGGCGGTCGTAAATTGGGTGGTAATGCGCGGGTTGATGGCGTTATCGCTCGCATCGTAGTCGTCGAGGAAGATCATGTCGCTCAACGCCACAGGCTTATCGAACGAGCGAATCTCGGTCGTCACCTGCTGCACAGATACCTCGTTGCTGGCGAGGTCTTCTAGCTGGAACTCGATGAAGTAGAGGCCAGGCTCTAGCTCAATCGTGTGCGTCAACTTGTCCGACTTGGCCGAGTTGTTGGCCTCCGAGTAGTCGGCAGCAATGAGCTCGCGGTCCCAGATGGGGCTCTGGACCAAGTTGCGCGGGCGCCCGCGGCGGTCCACCTCGTGTACGTCGGCGGTAACTTCGTAGCGCGCCTTGAACCCGTCGGCCGAGCTGATGAACCGCAGGTTAGCGTAGGGGATCATCGTGTAGAGATCCACCCGCACGAGGTCGTCGTCGCTGTCGTGATGCGTGCTAACGAGGTCAACGGCAAATGTAGGCGTCTCGGCTTGAGCGAACGCCGGCGGCGCACCCAGTAACACAGCAAGCAGCACAATAAGCAGGGAGTAGCGACAGCCCATATTCATTCTGGTTCAGCCTGACTGGTGGAGCAGCCCGCGCAGGGCCACGTGACAGTGTACGAATATCGGCGGCGCGATGCTCCCCGCCAAGTGCGGGCCAGCCGATGGTACAAAAGCGCAGGCGAACCGTTGGTTAGCAGCTGTGACCCGCGGATTTATGCGGCCCCTTCGCCAAAGAGCGCGTTGACGAACTGCGCCCGGTCGAAGACTTGCAGGTCGTTAATCTGCTCGCCCACACCGATGTATTTTACGGGAATCTGAAACTCGTTGGAAATGCCAATCACGATGCCCCCCTTGGCGGTGCCGTCGAGCTTGGTGAGCACCAGCCCCGTCACGTCGACGCTCTTGGTAAACTCCTCGGCTTGCCGGATGGCGTTCTGTCCGGTCGAGGCGTCGAGGACGAGCAGCACCTCGTGCGGCGCGCCTGGCACTTGGCGATCCATGACGCGCTTGACCTTGCTCAGCTCGTCCATGAGGCCGCCCTTGGTGTGCAGGCGGCCAGCCGTGTCGATGAGCACCACGTCGGCGCCACGGCTCTTGGCGGCGGCAAGCGTGTCGAACGCGACGGCGGCGGGGTCGGCGCCGTGCCCTTGCTTGATGATCGGCACATCAGCGCGGGTGGCCCAGATTTCGAGCTGTTCGGTGGCGGCCGCGCGGAACGTGTCGGCCGCGCCCAGGACGACGCTCTTGCCCGCTTCCTTGTAGCGGTTGGCAATCTTGCCGATGCTGGTGGTCTTGCCCACGCCGTTGACGCCCACCACCATGATCACATGCGGCGCATTGGGCAGCGGCGCATCGAAGTCGACGGGCCGCTCAGGAGCACTGCGCAGCATCAAGCCAGCGATCTCGTCGCGGATGAGCGTCTGCAGATCACGGGCAGAGACGTACTTGTCGCGGGCTACGCGCTCCTCCACCTTGCCGATGATGTCAACAGTGGTCTTCACCCCGACATCGCTGGTGACGAGTACCATCTCTAGCTCGTCCAACACCTCATCATCCACGCTGTCCTTGCCACGGACCAGCATGTTGAGCTTGCCGAAGAGGCTGGTGCGGGTTTTCTCGAGCCCGTCTTCCAATCGCTGCTGGTCTTGGGCTTTGTTCTTTTTGAATCGGTCGAAGAGGGCCATGAAGGGTCGAGTTAGTCGAGCGGTGAGGGTTCGGTTTGTGAATGCTCTTGAGCGGTCTCCTGTGCCATGCGGAGGCGCTTCCGCGCGCGCGAGGCCTTGACCATCTCGGTGATGAAGCGCCCGAGGTACAGCACGTAGGTCAGCACAATCATGCCCGCCGAGGCCCAGATCAGGAACTGCATGACCGGCGGATCGGCGCGCAGCAAGCCGCCCACCACGGTGAGGGCGATGACTGAGATGGCGACCTTGCCCGGCCACGTGCTCATCCAGACGTAGTTGGTGTGCCGGGCGAGCATGATGCCCCCCATGACAATGCACACGTCGCGGAAGAACAGCAGCGCCAACAGCCACCACGGCAGCACCCCACGAATCACGAGGGCGGTGACCACAAGCGTGGCGCCGACCTTATCGGCCAGGGGATCGAGCACCTTGCCCCAATCAGAGACCGTCTTAGACCACCGGGCTACCACGCCATCAAACCAATCCGTAGCTACGGCCACCATGCAGAGGCCCAGCGTCCAGTTCAAGGGGCCGTCTAGGATGATCAGGTAGGCGATGGGGATAGCTAGGAAGGCGCGTGAGACGCTGAGCACGTTCGAGACCGTCCACAGCTTACCCAGCGCAGGCACGGCGGGCTTTTGGCTGTAGTCGGGAGCGGGCATGCAGATGGGGGCTAACGCGGCGTATCCCGTAAAATACGATGCGAGATAGCGATGGTTTACCCTTCGCGCAACCTTTGCGTAGGCGACTATTCGCCCAAGCGCGCCTCTACGTGCAGGCCTAGCATCGTCATGGCATCGAGTTGCACATCGGCGCGACCGTCGGCGCCTACGGTGACGGAGCGGCCCGCGCACGCATCACCCTGGACCCCGCCCTGTGTGACGTCGCAGTAGGTGCCAGCAGGCAGCGTCGTGGTCAGCGTTTGCGCCATGGTAGCATCGCTGCGGTTGAGCGCGACGAAGCCGCGGCCCTCGCGGGCGAAAGCAATCTGGTTGTCGCCATCGGTCCACCACGCGGCAACGGGCGCGTTGTGCGTGGCGTGCCGGAAGCCGACCATCCCCGCCACCTCGGGCTGGCGGTGCTCACACACCCACTCGCCCTGCATGCAGTTTAGCGCGCCGTTGTCGTGTACGGGCTTCGTGGTACCATCGGGCAAGCGCGGCGGGCCCTGCGCGTCGTCTTCGAAGCGGTAGCTCGACATCACGCGGGCCTGCCCGTACGGATAGGCGAGCATAAAGCCCATCGCGAGCGTGTGCAGCGCGCCGTCCTCGTGCATGAGAATGTTGCCGCCTGCGCCGTGGCCGCGCTGGTTGTCGTGGTTGTCGATGAACACAAACGCCTCGTCGCCGGGGATGAACGGCACCGTCTCCCAGATGGAGCCCTCGCCGTGCAGCCGCGTGAGCGGGCCGTTCTTGAACACGTCGCTGACCACCCCGCTGTATTGAAACTCGGTCACACGACCCATCGGGTAATAGTCGTCGCTCCAGGTGGGCGGGGCGGGGTCGATGACTTCCTGGTAGACGTCCAACTCGCCGTCTACGCGGGCGAGGATGGCCGCGATGTCTTCCGGCGCCATGTGCCGCGCGGCGTCGATGCGGATGCCCGCCACGCCCAGGCCGGCGAGGTCGCTCAGGTACGCCGCCAGCGTGTCGCGCACGTTCTCCTTGCCCGTCGCCAAGTCGGCCAAGTTGACCAGCTCGCACGTCTGCACCTGCACGGGGTCGTTCCAGTCTTGGATCTCGTCGCCATCGGTGAGGCCGCAATGGTGGAAGTCGTCGTAGCCATAGAGGCCAGGGTAGTCATAGGCGCCAAAGGTGCGGCCGGTGATCGACTCGCGGCGCTCGGCCCCAGTCATGTGGTTGATGACGGCATCCACATAGATCCCCACCCCCACGGCGTTGCAGCGCTGGACCATGTCGGCGAAAGCCGCGCGGTCGCCGCTGCGCGTGTTGATCTCGTACGAGGCGGGTTGATAGCGGTCCCACCAGGGCAGGCTGGCTACAAACGCATGCTCCAGCGGCGGCGAGACTTGGACGCCCGTGTAGCCCGTCGGCCCCAGAAACGCCTCGCACTCCTGCGCGATGTCAGGCCAGGTCCATTCGAAGAGGTGGACGAACGTCCCGGGCGTTGACCCCATGACCGTGGTTGAGATCGCAGCGGGGGTAGCATTCTGTTGAGGCGTGGGCTCACACGCGGCCAGCAGGACAAGGGCAAGCGCGAGGACACCGAATGGCTTCATGGCAGGCACCGACTAGATGGGTAGATATATGGCGCCACTCAACGCGCTTTGTGCCAAACGGATCTGCCCGACAGACGGTGCAGCGCTAGACGTCGCCCACGCCCGGTGCCGACTCGGCTGCTCCGCCTGTGCCATCTGTGCCGTCCAACGTGTCGCTACCATCGGCCAGCTTTTGCAGGCCTTTCTGGACGGCGATCCCAAGCCCGACACGGACCGTCGTTTTGACGAGTGAGCCCAACAACCCGCTCTCCTTTTTGGGGGCCGACGGACGTTGAGGCGGCGATGCTATCGCGGCGAGCACGCGGGCAATGCTGGGGTCGTCCGCATCGATCTCGCCGCGCTTGATGCGTTTACGCACTTGCTTGACGAACCCATCCACCAAGAACTGCTGATCGCGCGGGAGCTTGCGCCGCTGCTTGCCCCATCCGCCTACCCAAAGCCCAACGAGCACCCCCGCCGCGGCCAGACCGCCCAACACGAGCAGTGGCCGGTTGCGCACAGCATCCTTCACCACATCGCCCAACGTGGAGACCTCGTCCTGGAGCGCATCCACCTGCGCCTTGATGTCTTCGTTCTTCTGCTCCAGCTTGGCCCGCACCTCATCCAATGTGGGCTTCGGCTGATCGCCCCGATGGACGCTGATTGGCGTGCTGGGTGTCGTGGTGACGGTAGTGGAAGAGCGTGCGCGTTGAGAGGGCTGTACAGCGTCAGGCATAGATCAAACTGTGGTAGGATTAGCAGTAGGCCGCGTGGTGGACTTGGGCGGGACGGTGGCAGCTGGTGCAATTTCGACTTCGGCCGACGTGTCCGACGGCCCCATGTTGCGCATGACTGCCCCCAGAAACGCTGCGATCAGTAGGAGCAGTATGCCCATGGCGAGGAAGCCCCACGCTGGATGGCCCAGCCATGCCCCCAGCCCCAAAGACGCGGCGACGAGCAGGAGCACCACAGCAAACAGGGCAACCACCGCTGCAGTCACGCCTACGACAGCCTGCGTCTTGCGCTGGTTAACCTCGTGCGCCACCTCCAGCTTTGCCAGCTGGATGCGCAGTTCTACCCACTCCTTGACGTCGTCTACGAGCCCACGCGTGTGCTCAGTGATTCGCGTCACCTTGTTGTCGGGTGTCTTGTGCTTGGGCAGCGGCCATCGACGGTCGTCGGGCATGGAGGCTATGCGGTTTTTATCAAAAGAGGGCGGCACGCGAACACGGTCCCCGGGGGACGAGTGTCAGGGCGTAAACCCGTCGCTTTCAGGACAAGATCCATCCTCACCGATGCCGCAGTTTTACCAGCACCCCACGCCGAACCCGAACAGCGTAAAGATCACGACCGATGGCGCCGCGTTCATCGACAGCGGGCTCGAGTCGTTCGGCTCAGCGAGCGCGGCTGCGGGGCACCCCTTGGGCGCAGCGCTCTTCGCCGTGCCGGGCGTAGAGAACGTGCTTATCCTGCCTGCCTTCCTGACCATCACCCGTGAGCCGGGTGCGCAGTGGTCGGCCATGTGGCCTGCCATCCAGGCGGTGCTCGAAGCACACGTGGTAGCGTAGGGGCTAGGCCAGCGGGCGTACAGGCAGCCAGTCGGTTTCGCTGAGCGACGTCACCAAGCTGGGCTCGCCCTGCTGGATCGGCAGGAAGATGTCGAGGCGGTGATCGTCTGACGCGTGGCAGATGGGCTCATCGATGGCGACGGGGTCCGTGCCGTTTTCGACGAGTTGGACCTGCGCGGCGTTCAGCGCTTCGTCAACAGAGAGGTGGGCTTTGGGGGTCAAGACAATGTCTTGCAAGCGATACGACATCGCGACGGGGGTCGGGTATGGAATAGCAGACCGTCTACGCCGCCCCCAACCGATCGGTTCACGCGTTGGTCGATGACGCAGCGGTACTCGTCGAACAATTTCTCTGCTTCTCGCGACGATGCTGTACAAAGACCTCTGTCGAGGATGGCGCCTTCACCCACTCCGGGTTGCCAGCCATGCCTGCACGCGGTCTTCCAGTTGTTGTAGCTCCGGGCATTTCCGGCGGACACGGCTGGCATAGAGGCGACCAGCCTCCTCGCCCAGCCGCATCCGTCCGCCTCCTGGACCTTGGCTCGCGCCAGATGCTACGGCATACGGCTCGAAGGCGCGCTCTTTCACATCGCGCTCGGCCCGGACGTCCTGCCAACCCTCAAAGCTGTAATCTGCAGGCTTGAAGTCCTTGCATCCTGCCAGCACCCAGGCTTCAAGTTCTTGGTGCGCCGCGGTGGCAAACAGTCGGATGCCGACCTGCTCTGCCTTGGTCTCCAGCGCTCGCAAGGCATCGTCACGGCCTGTCTCACCGTCGCGATCTACGCAGAGCACGAACGCATCGACCTGCTGATAGCGGCCAAAAACGCGAGACAGCAAGCGCCCCCAGTCGGTGGCTTGCGCGTAGCCTCTGAAGCGTGGATCCTGACAGCAGCGCACTTTCGCCGTTGGCTGATTCAGGCACTTCATCATGCCCCGGATGATCGGCGCAATCATGTACTGATCGTACCGGATGTCTTCCGCGATGATGAGCACGTTGAGGCTCATAGCTCAGGCGTCTCGACCGATGCCGCAGCCCCATCGCCGGAGAAGGCCATGATGTTCTCAAACCATTCCGACTCGTGCAGCTGCCCCACGTCGTCGAGGTGGTCTTGGATACCGGGCACATCGACGATCTTGACGACCTCCGAAGCACCGCCTTCGGGACGGTAGATGAGCAGCGCGTCGTTCAGCGTCTGTTCGCTCAGCAGGCGCAGCAGGCTCGGTGAGTGGGTGGTCGCGATGACCTGGATGGGGCGCTCCTTGCGGCGGGTTTGCTGCTCGATCAAGTCCACCAGCAGGTGCAACCGCGCCGGGTGAATGCCGACCTCCAGTTCCTCGATGAAGTAAAACCGCGCAGCGTGCGGGCTAAGCAAGGCCGCGATGAGCCCGAGCAGCCGCAGCGTGCCATCCGATGCACTGTAGACCGAGGTCTTGTGGCCGTTGGCTTCGACGAGTTGGAGGATGACACGCCCGGTGGCGTCCTCCGCAAAGTCCAGGTCGTGTACATCCATCGGCGTGAGCGCACGGATCCACTCCAGCATCGCCTCGCGCAGGTTCTCGTCCTGATACATCGACAGCAGCACCGATGCCAGGTTCTCGCCACGATCAGAGAGGATGGTTTGCCCTGGCAGCGACGGCCTGCGCATGGCGTCAGGACTCAAATCGAGGAAGCGCATGCTGGACAGCGCCTCAATCACGGCTTTGGCGGCATCCTTGACCGGCTTCTCTACGTCGGTGCGCTGAGTAATTTGGGTGATGATCGGCCTGTCAGACAAGAACACCTTGATTGGATCACGTCCACGCTTGTTCTGCAAAACACGAGCAAGCACATGGAATCTGTCTGCTCCCCCAACAGGTTCTGTTCCATCATGGGTCTGGTAGAACTGGCGCTTGTGGTTGGATGTCACCAGAAACTCAGCTCTGAGACTTGGTATGCTATCGTGTACGTCAACCGAAATGATAAAAACAGCCCTCAGAGGCTTACCACCAGAGGCGAGATCTAGACCTGCAAAGATCATAAAATCTTCTGACGCCGCATTGGATATTTCCCTAGCACCACCTCGGATGCCCGACCATTGCATTATCCCTCCATCTATCCACTTCTCCCCGATGGACTCAGCGAGTGTGTAACCTCGCGATATGCTGTGTAAAAATCTGAACCCATCACGCATGTTTGTTTTGCCAGCAGCATTGGTCCCAAGCAAAATTGTGAAGGCTCCCAAACCCACACTCGAAGGCCTCTGAAAACTCTTAAAATTTATCAGATTGATATCAAAAAACATGATATCCAAACTTGATGTCAACGTGCTTTCGCTCAACCTGAGGTTGTACCATACGTTCCTCTCAACTCAACCCGATTAGCCCAACTGCAGCCGTGTTCTTCATTCACCATTCCGCAATGCGGGAGAACAATCGGCGGGGCGGCGGGAAGAAAGCGCACTGACTCATTAAGCCGCTGCACGCCGCCATGTCTACCGACCGCGTCCTCTCCGATCAAGAACTGCGCCGCCGCGAAGAGCGCGAGGCCATCGAAGCCTTTGGCATCAACCCTTACCCGTACAGCTGGGATGTGACGGCGACCACGGCGGAGCTGCTGGAGCAGTTCGACGATGCCACGCACCAGCCCGATGAAGAGCAACCCGAGCGCGAGCTGCTGCGCGCCTCCATCGCGGGCCGCATCATGTCGAAGCGTGTGATGGGCAAGGCGGCGTTCTTCCACGTGCAAGACGAGACGGGTACCCTGCAAGTCTACGTCCGCCGCGACGACCTGCCGGAGGGCTTCTACAACAAGGTCTTCAAGCGCAACCTCGACATCGGCGACATCGTGGGCGTGTCGGGCTTCGTGTTCCGCACGCGGATGGGCGAGGTGTCGGTGCATGCCGAGCAGGTGGAACTGCTGGCCAAGTCGCTCCGGCCG
>JBCDJT010000050.1:0-31880 GCA_038747545.1 Bacteroidota bacterium | reverse complement strand
GTCGTGAGCGGCGTGTCGGCGTGGAGCACGCCTTGCTGGCGGGAGAGGTATTGATGCACGCCGTGGCCCAACTCGTGCGCCAGCGTCTGCACGTCGCGGATCTTGCCCGTGTAGTTCATCAGGATGTACGGGTGCGCACTCGGCACCGCGCCGTGGCTGAACGCACCGCCCCGCTTGCCGGGCGCCAGCGCCGCGTCGATCCACTGCCCCTCGAAGAACTGCTCCACGATGGTGCCCATCTCAGGGTGAAACGCCTGGTACGAGGCCGTCACCAGCTCCCGCGCGTCGTTCCAGCCGTAGAGCGTGTCGGCCTCGCCCACGGGCGCGTAGCGGTCATAGTCCATCATCGTGTCCACGCCGAGGAGTTTGGCCTTGAGGGTGTAGAAGCGCGCGACGAGATCGTAGCGCGACGTGACGGCATCCACCAGCGCCTGCACCACCTCGTCCTGCACCTCGTTGGCACGGTTGCGCGACGTCACCCACGACGGGTAGCTGCGCAGGCGGTCCTTGGTGGCCTTGTCGGCCAGGACGGTGTTGAAGATGTACGTGAGCGTGTGCTGCCGCTCCTCCAGGCCCTCGGTGAACGCCAGCGCGGCGCGGCGGCGCAGGTCGCGGTCGGGGGCGTAGAGCTTGCTCAGGACCTGCTGCTGCGTGATCGACTCGCCGTCAAGATCGTAGCGCATGGTGCCCAGCGTCTCGTCGAAGAGGCGCGTCCACGCGCTGCGGCCCGTCACGTTGGTCTCGGTGAGGATGCGCTCCTCGGGCTCGGTGAGGCGGTGCGGTTTGCCCAGGCGCTCCACCTCCAGGTAGTGCCGGTACGGCGCCACCAGCGGATGCGCCATCAGCGCCTCGGCTGCGTCATCGTCCACCGCGATCCACTCTAGCTCGAAGAAGATGAGCTGCTGGACCGTCTGCGTGTAGCCTTCCTTGACCTGCTGCAAGAGCCTGCCGCACGCGTCGTCGTTGGTGTCGGTGGTCCAGCGGAGGAAGGCGTAGGTGTAGACGCGGCCGAGGTGATCGTGGATGGTCTCGAAGGCGTCGAGCGCCTGCTGCAAACCCTCGGCGTCGATGCCCGCGATCTGGCCGCGGTAGGCGGTGGCGAACTGCTCGGCGAGGCCGTCGGCGTGCTCCAGGGCAGCCAGCGCGGCTTCGTCGGAGAGGTAGAGGTCGGTGAGGTTCCAGTGGACGTTTTCGGCGCCCGTGAGCGTTGGCTCCATGTTGATGTAGTCGTTGGATCAAGCGTGTAACGGCGCTTGTATGTGAGACATCGAACGCTTGTTCGATAGCCTTCACCCGACGATGTGACCGATGTTTGACTTTCATAGCCGTACCGACGAGACCTTCCTCAGCCTCACCACGGATGAGGAGCTGACCGCTGCCATCCAGCGCTCTAACGAGGAGCCTGTTGTGCTCTTCAAGCACAGCGCCACCTGCCCCGTCAGCTCGGGGGCTAACCAGCGGCTGACCAAGATGCCCGAGTCGTCCAACCTGCCGATCTACCGCCTGATCGTGCAGGAAAGCCGCGCCTTGTCCAACGCCATCGAGGCGCAGTTTGGCGTGCGGCACGAGTCACCACAGGTGCTGGTGCTGGTCAACGGCGAAGTCACCTTCCATGCGTCCCATTCCCGCATCACAGCCGAGCGGCTGCGTGCCGCCCTGCAGCCCTCCGACGCATGAGAATCCTCCTCTTCGCTGGCTTAGCCCTTGGTCTCTTGGCGTGCAGTGGCGAGACGCGCCCGCCCGTCGCCACGGATACGCTGGCGGTGGTGCCATTTGACTCCGCTGATGCCGCCAACGCGCGCACGCTGCCGTCCACGTTCACGCCCACCGCAACGCCGTCGCTCGTAGAGACGATGCCGTCGCTGACGCTGGAGACCCTGGCGGGCGAGACGTTGTCAACCGACGACCTGCGCGGGCAGGTGGTGCTCGTCAATATCTGGGCCACGTGGTGCGGGCCGTGCCGCTTCGAGATCCCCGACTTGCTCGCGCTTCAAGACACGTATGGCCCTAGCGGGTTAACCATCCTGGGCCTCTCCGTAGATGAGGCGTACAACCGCGACGCCGTCGTCAGCTTCGCCGAGGAGATGCAGATCGACTATCCCGTCGCACTGGTCGGGGCCGACGTGGTGGACCAGTTTGGCAGCGTCCTCGGCCTCCCCACGACCTTCGTGATCAACCGGGACGGCTCAGTCGTGCAGCGGATCAACGGCGTGGTACATCCCGACCGGATCACGCCGATGCTGGAAGATATGTTGGGGCGCGATTAGTCGACTTCGCCACACCAGACAGCCAAGGATGCCCACACGGGCATCTTGCGCTCGGGCACGGGCTTGGCCGTGTCGAAGCTGTTGCCAAACCCCCTCAGGTTAGAGGTCGGGAAAGGCTCTTCCACCCACCCTTCAAGCTGAAAACCTGTGGAAGGCGGTGTGTGCTGGCGCGTACGCATGTCGTTCTGTTCGTTGTGCTTCATGAGGAGGCCTCCCGTCCAGTTAGTCGAGCCATTCGGCTTGGGTGAGATCGTCGCCGGATTGGCCGAAGAAGTAACCGAGGAGCATGCCTTGCAGGAGGACATCGGCCTCGTCCACGCTCAATTCGTAGTTCTGGG
Source organism: Bacteroidota bacterium (assembly GCA_038747545.1). Classification (GTDB taxonomy): domain Bacteria; phylum Bacteroidota; class Rhodothermia; order Rhodothermales; family JBCCMF01; genus JBCCMF01. The sequence goes on along the minus strand of JBCDJT010000050.1, from coordinate 29,275 downwards.
TGACCGCCACCAATTGCACACGCTCCAGCGATGGGCGGTACTGCGTGACTAGGCCGTAGTCAATGCACAGTTCGAGCAGTTCCTCGAACGACGGCTCGTCGTAGCCACTGATGCGTTGAATGAGATCGTTATATGCTAGTGCAGCCATGCAAATCGACCGAAGAAGATCAGGAATACAAACCTGGGGGTGCCCAGTCTGTATCGGTCGAGGCGAGGGGGTTTTAAGTTAGGGACGGAAAAATCTTCCGTAGGCTGCAGGGCAATCGGCCAGAACTGCCAAACACAGCGGAAGCCCAGCATAAACTCCATGCTGGGCTTCCTTCCTCAAAGAGAGGATGTCCGCGCGTCACTCAATCGCCTGCCCAGGTTAACTACAACCTTCCGACTGCCACCCTAATAACGTCGGCTTGGCACAACCTGCGGACAACTACGCTGATCAAATGGGCACTTTTGTGTTGCCTCACGAACTACCGAGGCGCAACAAAAGTATCGAATCCCTAAGGCAGATCTGTAGTGGGCCGAGCCTGATCTATTTGTGGGGAATCCACCGACTGGGCTGCGCGTCACCCTTGCATATCCACGGGATTATCCCCCACAGGCGCCCCAGTACAGACCGTGGCGTTGCACGACTTTTCGCCGTACACTTGGCCGATCCGCCTACGCACCCTTGGCCTATCTCTGCATGACCCATACCTCGCTGGCTACCCTGGATTTTACGCTGGCTGACTGCCTTCCGATGCCGCTCCCCCGGCGCGTACTCTTTGCCCAACCGGACCATTTCCGCATTGACTACGTCATCAATACGCACATGGAGGGCGCTGTGGGCTCAGTCGACAGGGCGGCGGCGCAGGCCCAATGGCGCACCCTCACCGAGACGTATGCCGACTTGGGTTTTGAGGGCGCCGTCGTAGCCACGCAGCCAGCACTGCCAGACATGATCTTCTGCGCGAACCAGTCGCTGCCGTTCTGGCATCCGCAGACTGAGCGGCGGGGCGTGCTGATGAGCGCCATGGCCACGCCAGAACGTGCCCCAGAGGTGGCGTTCATCCAGCAGTTTTTTGCCGACAAGGTGGACGTCATTCACCCACTTCCCCAAGGCATTGGCCCGTTCGAGGGGATGGGCGATGCGCTGTGGCACCCCGGGCGGGCCCTGCTGTGGGGCGGCTTCGGCTACCGCACCAACCGCGCGGCCTATGCAGTCATTGGCGAGTACCTTGGCTGCCCTGTGCTCCTCCTTGAGCTCACCGACCCCGACTTCTATCACCTCGACACCTGCCTCAGCGTGCTCGACGAGCACACGGCCCTCTACTTTCCCGAGGCCTTCACCGCCGATGGCGTGGCCTTGCTCCAGGCCTTCTTCGCTAACCTGATTGAGGTCCCCGAAGACGAAGCACGGCGACTCTTTGCGTGCAATGCCCACAGTCCCGATGGCCAGCATGTCATCATTCAGGCGGGCTGTACTGCGACGAACGCGAAGCTACGCGCGCACGGGTTTGTGCCCCTTGAGGTGGAGACGGGCGAATACCTGAAGGCGGGCGGCTCGGTGTTCTGCCTGAAGCTGATGTACTGGTGACTGTCTCCGTTATCATACCTGCGCTCAACGAGGCCGACCAGATTACCGACACGCTCGGCGCGCTGGACGCTGCTGGCGCGTGGCACGAGGTCATCGTAGTGGATGGAGGCTCTGATGACGCGACGGTGGCGCGCGCCCAGCGCCCTACGTCCAGGGTCATGCGCAGCCCACGTGGGCGCGCTCGCCAGATGAACGCCGGAGCTGCCACCGCCACTGGCGACGTCCTCTTCTTCCTCCACGCCGACACACGCGTACCGCCGACGGTGCGCAGCGCCATCACTGAGACCTTTGCTCAGCATCCTGAGGCGGGCGCCGGCACCTTCCGGCTGACGTTCGATGCCCGCTCGCCGCTGTTGAACCTCTACAGCACCTGTACGCGCATGCCGTGGGCGCGCCTCACCTTCGGCGATCGCGGGTTGTTCGTCCGCCGTCGCGTGTTCGAGGACGTCGGCGGCTTCCCCGACCAACCTGTGTTCGAGGACGTGGAGATAGTGCGCCGCATTCGTCGGGTGGCGCCGCTGGTCTATCGGCCCGAGGCTGTCGTCACCAGTGCGCGGCGGTTTTTGGGAAGCGGCCCACTGCGCCAGCAGTTGCGCAATGCCGTGCTTTGGGGCGGCTACTTCGCAGGCATCGCCCCTGAGCGGCTGGCCGCCTTGTACCCGTACCGCACGCCCTCTACCTGAGCTCCTTTTTTCGGTAAGGCAAGCAACTTTCCGGCGGCCGCGCACTCTACTCAACAAACATACTACCTAGACCGTTTGCAATCCTACGACCTCAATCGTATTATGAGTTTTCACCACGCCTTAACTCGATTTTTAACACGATGAGAAGCAAATCGCTGACGCCGCTGGGCGAGACGGAGATGGAGGTCTTGCACCTGGTCTGGGAGATGGACAACGCCACCGTAGCCGAGGTACACACACGCCTCTTGCAAGAGCGGCAGGTGGCCTACACCACCATCATGACGGTCATGAAGAACCTGGCCAACAAGGGCTACCTGACGTACGTGAAGGAGGGCCTGAGCTACCGCTACAGCCCCGCCCGGCAGCCCGATGAGGTACAGCACAGCCTGCTCAAGAGCGTGCTCGACAAGGTGTTCAAGGGCTCGCCGCTGGCGCTCGTCCAGAACCTCGTGCAGCAAGAACGCCTCAGCGAGACCGAGCTGGACGAGCTGAAATCGCTCATCGACGACCTCGACGACACGCCGCCCGCATCTTAATCCCCTCGGACCTGATCGTCTTATGTGGACCGAACTTATCAACGCCTGCTTTCAGTGGGGCGCACAGAGTGTGAGCTACCTGTGGCTGCCCGTGCTGGCTTGGTCGCTCTGCTGCGGCCTGGCGCTCCTCGCGGGTGACCGCTTTGAGCGGCTGCGGCTGTCCTATGCGGGCCTATACGGCCTACTGCTGATGTTGCCCCTGGGCATCGTGCTCAACGGCCTGATACGGCTGACACCATCCGCAGCGCCTGTGGCGCAGGTCGCTACCACAGCACAGGTGGTGACACAGGCACCGCTGGCTACGCCCGCGCCGGTGCTTGCCGACCCCACAGCACCGTGGGTGCCTGTCCTGACCACTATCCTCATGGTCGTGCTTGTTCTGGCAGCGGTCGTGGCGTTGGGGGCGCTGCTGTTGAGCGTGCTGCGCGCCCTGCGGCTGCTGGCGACGTCCTGGATGCTGCCGCAATCCGTGACGAGCGCTGTGGTCCCTGCAGCGGTGCTCGATGAAGTGGCTACGCAAGCACGGCGCCTCGGCATCCAGCGCCCTATCCGGGTCGAGGTATCTAACACGCTAACGTCGCCGCATACGTACGGCTGGCGCTCTCCGGTGCTCATCCTCCCCGCTGCCCTCGCCGACCGACCTGACGAGTTGCGGATGGCGTGCCTGCACGAGCTGGCGCATATCCAGCGGCACGACTTCGCGCTGCACTGGCTGGACCTGTTCATCAGCGAGGTGTTCTTCTTCGCACCGCTGGTCCGGCGCGTCCGCGCCCGGCTGCACCTGTACCGCGAGCAGGCCTGCGACCGCGCCGTGCTCGCCCACAGCGACGTCAGCCCGCGGCGTTATGCGCAGTTCCTGTTGCAGTACGTCACGGCCAGCAACCCGCGCCCCGCCCTCGCGCTCACCATCCACGCTCCCGACTCTGAACTCAAACAACGCGTACGTGCCATGAAAGACCAATCCTCCTCGCGCACCCTCACCCCGATGCAGACCGGCCTCCTGGTGGCCCTGCTCATGGCCTCGGCAGCGGCGCTCATCGTTGCCATCTCGCAAGCGCTGAGCCCCAACGCCCCGCAGCTTGAAAGCGAGGTGCCCGTGGTTACTGAGCAGCCGCTGATCGAAGAAGAGATTCCGCTGGAGAACGACGAGACCTTCGTCATCGTGGAAGAGATGCCTCAGCTCATCGGCGGGCTGAGCGGGTTGCAGGAAACGATCCGCTATCCGCGCATCGCCAAAGAGGCCGGTATTTCGGGCCGCGTGTTCGTGCAGTTCGTCGTCTCCCCCGACGGCACCGTGCGCGATGCCGTCATCACGCGGGGCATCGGGGCGGGCTGCGATGAAGAAGCCTTACGTGCGATCCGCGCTGCACAGTTTATTCCCGGCAAGCAACGCGGGCGAGCCGTACCTGTGAAGATGAGTCTTCCCATCACCTTCCGCCTCAATGATGCAGAGGCAACCACAGGCGTCGGCGAGGTAATACTTGAGGAGGCGAAGCTCGACATCAGCGACCTAGCGATTCGCGTCGGCATGGGCGACCGTCCGGGCCTGAGCAAGATCGACGGAACCGTGCGGGATGCCAGGACAGGCCAGCCGCTCGCCGGGGCTAACATCCGCATCATCAACACCACCATCGGCACCGTTTCAGACCGTCAGGGTCGCTACGAAATCAGCAACGTGCCACCGGGCGTGCAGGCTCTCGTCATCAGCTTTGTGGGCTATGTCTCCACACGTGTTGAATTCTCCACAAGCAGCGGTGCAGATCCATTTGCTCGCATCCCAGCGGATGACCTTGACGCTGAGTCATTGGAGAGCCTCGCGGAATTTATTAAGGCACAGGCTGGCGCAGAAGAAGCCGCACGCATTATGACAGAAGCCGAGGAAATCTTGGAGCAGGTTGACGTAGCAGAAACCTTGGAGGGCGCCGGAGAATCCTTGGCACAGTTACTCGAGACCAAGCTAACCGAGGAACAACGCAAAGAGGTCTTGGCGCAGTATAGCAGGACATCCGAGCGGGCCACATGGGACGCGATACAGAGTATGTTCGATGAGGACAAGCCTAGTCTAGCTGTGGCACTCGGGCTCACAGAGCGCGAAGCCCCAAAGCCTACGGCAAAAATCGAAATCGCCGACCTCAAGACTGAGATTGCGACTGACTTTGCTGGCAACAAAACCCAGAAAATCTCGGGGACCGTGCGCGACGCCGCAACCGAGCAGATTCTTCGGGGGGCTCAGGTGATCGTGAGAGACGCTAGGCAAGGTGCTGTGACAGGCTTGGAAGGCGAGTTCACTATCCTGAACATTCCTGTTGGTCAACACACGCTCCAGGCGCGATTCATCGGCTACCAACACCTGACCGTCGAGAACGTTGGCAAGACCGAGTAGCATCCTCGCTCGGAGGCAATAAACAGAAACGGCGGGCGCCTCGGTTGAAGCGTCCGCCGTTTTGCGTTTCTGACGATGGTTTGCCCCTCAGAAGAGGAACGACACCCCGAGTTGTGGGACGAACAGGTCAGTAGTGGAGCGTGTGGGAAAGACGGTGTAGCTGCCGTCGCCACGCTCGATGGCGCCACGGCGCAGGTACTCGGCCTCGCCGCCCCACAAGAAGCGGGCACCCAGATTCAACGCCACTGTGCCAGTGGTATGCTCGTTCCCGAAGGGCCCCGTGTAGAGCGGAATCTGTACGCCACCGCCCACGCCGTAGCTCAACGCGATATCGTCGAAGTTAGTAGACGAGGCAATCGGTTCATCGTAGTCAAACTGATCCTCGACGGACGTCCGCGTGGAGAAGTACTTGAAGCCGACGAGGCCATCCACGTAGGGCCGCACGGCGCCGCTTGGCGGCTGGAGACGCAATACGAAATGCCCATTGGCCATGCTGTTGGTCGTGTTCACATCCACCGTCACATCCGGGATGGTGGTGCTGAACGGCGCCTCGCGCGCTTCGTAGCCATACACCAAAAACCCAAACTCGGCGCCCACCGTCATGGGCGACTGGCCCAGGCCAACGCCCACAAAAAGGTTACCGCCCCAGCCTACGGCGTCAAGCGCCTCGTTGAAGTCGTTCTGTGGCACCCCAGAGGCGAAGTTCAGGTCGAGTTGAGGCCGGAGTTGGGCAATGGCTGTCGAGGAAAGCAGACAGGTCGCGAGGAGGAGCACGGTGCGCATGGTAGCTGTTTTCATGGCATTCGCAGGATTAAGGGGTGAAAAGCGTTGATTTTGACTGGCGACGCGCATTTGCTGGCCGCGTAGGGCATTCTGGCGTACCACAACCGTTCCACCACCGGGCAACACCCCGTCACCTTTCGAAGCGCGCGGCCGAGAACGGCAGCCATTCCGCAGCGGGTTGATCTGTCAACGTGCGTTGCGCCAGCGTGCGCCCCAGACCGAACGCCCACCCTAAACCGCCTGTACCCAAGCCGCCTGCCCAGAAGCACCGCCCGAGCGCTTCGGCATGTCCCACAACGGGCAACCCGTCGGGCGTTGCTACGACGCTGCCGCTCCAATACTGCGAGGTCCCCAGGGCCGTTGTAAGCGGGAAGTGCTCAGCCATGAAGCGCTGCAGGGCATCGGGGGCGTCGTTGGCGGGCGGGCTGGTGTGCGGGGGTGCCCACCTACTCGCCATCAGATGGCCTTGGGGCAGTTGACGCAACGTGTACTGCCCGTCGTGGCTGAGGAGCGGCAGCATGAGCCAGCGCTCCATCGGTGCAGTGAGCACCGCGAGGGCGTGCCGCGTGTGCAGCCACGAGGGTACACCCAAGAGCGCGCACGTCTCCTCATGCAGCGTCACCGCTACCTGCCGTGCCACAATGCGGCGGTTGGGCGTAGTGAGCACGCTGAGATCGCTGCGTTTCTGGATGCGCTCGACGGCGTGATGCTCCAGCACCCGCGCCTTACTTCGCGCAAGCAACGTGCGGACGAGCTTGAGGGGATTGAGGACGCCATCGGACGGGACGTAGACGCCTCCGTAGAACCGCTGCCCCTGTACGCGGCGGTTGACTGAGGCGCTGGGGATATGCGCCACGGGGAGCCCGTCAGCACGCAGGGGCGAGATGCTGCCCTTAAGCCGCCTGTCTTCGCCGATGCCAGCAGAGACACACAGACTGCCGCAGTCCTCGTACTCCATGTCAGCGGGGCGCACCTCGGCTAACAAGGCTGCTCGGCTGGCTATCCCAAACCGCAACGCCTGGCGCGCGCGTACGCGCCCCACCTGCTTGCACATCGACGCGTAGTCACTGCCCGGCGCTTGACGCACCACCCCGAGGCTGCGTCCGGTGGCACTGCCACCCACGGTGCCGGCCTCCAGCACAATCACCTGCCAATCGGGACGCGCCTGCTTGATCCAGAACGCCGTTGATGCCCCCAGCAGTCCCGCCCCAACGACCGCGACGTCGCAGGTCAGGTCAGACTGCCGCTCTGCGCGCTGCCAATACGAGAAGCCCATGGCACCGGATGCCCCGTCGGTAGAGAGAGGCGGCAAATATACGGTACTGGGGCGCACGGCCCTGTGAAATCAGTTCCATCCAGGCGTGAAAACGCCCAGGGGACCACGACGGCTTGAGGCTTAAACCTACAGCGCAGGCACTAGCATGGCCGCCAGCACGGCGTCAGCGCGGATGACGCGGCCTACCTGCTCGGAGTCTTGCACCTCTTGTCCGAACGCCACCAGCATCTCGTACGCATCTTCAGCCGAGAGGTCGGGCTGGAGCGCCCGCATCACGCCGAGCAAGCCGGCCACCATGGGCGCGGCCATCGACGTGCCGCTCTTCTGGATGTAGTCGCCGCCGTTCTTGAGCGAGAGGATGTCTACACCCGGCGCCGCAATGGGGCGCGTGAGCGAGCCCACCGTGTTGGAGAAGCGGGCTTTGTCGAGCCGCTGATCAACAGCCGCCACGGCAATCACGCCCTCGATGTTGGACGGGTAGTGGTTGTACGCGTCGATGTTGGAGTTACCTGCCGACGCGACGACGATGGCGCCGCGACGCTGTGCGTAGGCGATGGCGTCGGTGAGCACTTTAGGCGTGAACGGCCCGAACGCCCCCAGCGACATCGAGATCACGTCGGCGTCGTCCTCCGCCGCATCGATCACCGACTGCGCGATCTGCTCCATTGTGCCGAAGCCGTCCGCGCCGAGGGCCGCGTAGCCTGAGACTTCGATGAAGCGCCCGTCGAGGTTGAGCGAGGCGATGCCGATGCCGTTGTTGGCCACGCTGCCTGCGATGCCAGCGCAGTGGCTGCCGTGGCCGTTCTCGTCGGTGCGGGCCGAGCCGCGCGTGAACACGTCGCGCACGTCCTCGTGGGCCGCGTCCACGCCCGTATCCACGATGGCGACACGCGCTTTACGGGCAGGCTCTAGGTCGTCGAGCAACGCAATCGCTGCGTGGCCGCCCATCGCGTCGAAGCCCCACTGCTCAGACACGCGTGGGTCGTTGACGCGCAGTTCCGTCTCGCTCTCATAATAGCCTAGCCCGGCCCTCTGGACGGGCGTCAGCCACTCAACGCGCTCGTTACCCTCCACGGTGTCCACGTTCTCCAGGTCATCGCGGAGCAGATCCATCAGCTTCTCCTTGAGGTCGCGCGGCACGAAGATCAGGAAGAAGCGGGCCAGGTTTTCGTCCTCGATTAGCGTGACTTCGGGAAACGCGCGCTCGTAGCGAGCCTGATACTGCTCCAGCAGCGGCAGCACCTCCGTGATCTCATCATCGGGGCCGAGTTCGAGCAGGAACGACTCGTATGTGTCCTCGACGCTTGTCTCAGGCGCCGCCTCATCTCCCGCGATAGGCGCTGGGTCGAAGACGTACCCCAACGCACCAAACGCCAGCGCCGCGCCGAAGCCGAGCGCGCTCAGGGCATAGAACGCCGAGGGCTGCGTCTCTCTGCGAGCCAAGACGAAGCCGCCTGCCAAGAAGGCAAGGCCGATATCGATGCTGAGGCCCGTCAGCGTGCCCCACACGCCGACGCCCGTCCACAGCCGCCACGTCACAGCAGCAACGACGAGGCCGAGGCCCAGAAGCACACGGGCGGGCTGCTTGTTGTTTTGCGAGGCATCCCAGGCCACCAGCCCAAGGCCAATCACGGCGAGGATAGTCGAGAACGAGAGGAGACTCAGCATGGCGTTCAGTGGGCTTGGATGGCAGTGACACGGACGGGCTCGCCCCACATCCGCGTGGACATAACGTGGGTGGCTTCCACCGTGGCGCGCACGCGCTGGCCGTCGCGCTGCAGATGACTCGGTACACCGCCAATCGGCAGCAGCTTGCGGCCACCTTCGGCAACGATCCCCCAGAATCCGCCTTCCAGGTCGAGGTAGCGAACGGTGCCTGTGATCTGCATGGGGGACGAGCGGTTGCGGCGAGAAAGATTAACGTGGAGGGCTACGCTGTGTCACAGTTGGAGTTGCAGTTTCCGATCTTCCCACTGGATCTGCCTTACCGCCTGATGTCCTTGCCCGCCAGCATCACCATACCACCATGAAGTTCAGCGCCGTCTCCCTCTCCAAGAACCTCCACCTGCTGGTGTCCGCCGCGATTGTGGTGCCCGTAGGCATCATTTATGGCTCACCAGACCTGCTGCCTGCCTTCTTTGACATTTCGGTTCAGACCACCGACGTTGCCAATATGCTGAAGGCAAACATGGTGCTCTACCTGGGCGCGTCGGGCGTATGGATCTTGGGGATGATCAAGCCCACAGTCTGGCAGCGGGCCACTGAGCTGAACGTGCTCTTTATGTTGACGCTGGCTAGCGGGCGCATGCTCAGTATGGTGACGGATGGCCTGCCGTCGGGCGGCTACATCTTTGGGGTGATCGCTGAGTTGGCCATCGGGCTGTATGCCGTGAAGCAACTGCAGCAGCACTACTCTAACTTTGCACGTAAAGCCGCCCACGGTTCATGATTCGCAATCCCGATGGCGAGTTGCTGGAACGTGCGCGGGCGAAAATATCTGCCGACGTGACGAGGGCACTGTCGATTTACAGGCTGCAGCACAGCTTGACTGGTCGTCGTCTAGAAAGTAGATCCCAGCTTCGCTACATTCAGGCGATGATCCCATGATAGACGACTGACACACACTTGTCTGGCTGGGCGCTAGCCGGACGAGTCGCAGACTGTTGGACAATCGATACCAGATATGAAACCCCAGCACATACTTCTCTCAGGTGGTCATTCAGGCATGGGTCTGGAGCTGACTAAGATTCTTCTGAATGAAGGACACAAGATTGGACTGATCTTGAGAAGCAAAAAAAGGAAGGACGACGCCATCCGAGCACTAGGCACGTCAGCTGAGATCGACTTCTTCTTTGCCGACTTGGGCGATAGAGATCAAATCCGTAACGTCGCCCGTGATGTTGAATCCGCTTGGTCACACATCGATGTGCTCTTCAACAATGCGGGCGTCCTGCTAGACAAGCTATCCTACTCCGCCTATGGCAACGAGCTGCAGCTTGAGATCAACGCGATAAGCCCGTTTATCCTGACTAGAGCGCTTTTCCCTCTCCTAGAGAAGCCTGGAAATGCCCTTGTCGTCAACACCGCAACGAGTGGTCTGGAAAAAAGGGACCTCCCGGATATTCATGAGCTCAAGAAGCCGACGAAATTCACCAAGCTGACGGGTTCATACATGGACTCCAAGTTGGCGCTTGTACTACTGATGAACCACCTGAGTGGGCAAAGTGACACGGTCCGAGTCGTCAGCGTCGATCCTGGGGCCATCAAAACGAAGATGACGGCTGGAGACGGCATGCCTTTTTGGCTAAAACCCATCCGGAATCTGCTCTTCAAGTCGCCGGAGCAAGGCGCTCAAAATCTGTACGACGGCGCTTTCAGTAAGGCACACCAAGGGAATGGCATTTACGTAAGCGGTGGTAGGGCCAAGAAGGTGGCTGCATCTTTGAGCGATGCCCAAGTTACCGCACTCACAACGTAGGTTGTGCTATGAAAAACGGACCCCTGCTTATTGGTAGCATTGGAATTCTTTTTGCCATGCTCTGGCTTCCGTTGGGGCAGCAGGATTTCCTAGTCGAGCACTGGATGAAAATAGGTACCTATGCCATTCCCTTCATCGGCATTGGGATATTTGCCTTTCGGGAAAAGGAGGTGTCTTGGACTTCTGATCTTAGAGCCGTCGCTTTGATTATGCTCGCAGGATACATCATCCACCAGTTCGAAGAGCACTGGATAGACATTTTTGGCAATACGTATGCTTTTTACACCTTCAACAACAACTTCATCCTCACGAACTTGGGTCAACCCAACTCAGCGACTAAACCCTTAACCAAAGAAAGCATATTTGTTATCAATACTTCCTTGGTCTGGCTGATTGGTGCCTTGGCGATTTTAAGAAGCCCGCAACACCTGTTCCCCTTCTTTGCTATGGCCGGGATTATTGTGGTGAATGGGGTTGTGCACGTCCTTGCTGGCCTTGCGACCCAAGCCTACAATCCAGGCCTAGTCACGTCTTTGGTGATCTTCATCCCCCTCTATGTGTGGATCGTCAAGACATTCCGCACCAGCACGCCCCACTTTAAGGTCTTGGTGTGGGGTGGACTAATCTGGGCTCTCCTCGCGCATGTCATCATGGTCGGCGGGCTCCTGGCAGCCAACTGGTTCAATGTCATTCCAGAGTACGTCTACTGGCTCGCACTCATCCTGTGGTCAGTGCTACCGCTCGGGATGCTTCGCAATCTTACCCATCAGCAGCGCCCATAACTGCTGGAGGCGAAGCGGCACCCTGGCTGCTGCATCGGAACATCACGCAATCAGCATCGACTCCGACACCACGGCCAGCGCTTGATCCAAGTCGGCGATGAGATCCGCGGGCTCTTCGATGCCGACGGAGAGGCGGATCAGTGAATCGCTCAGCCCGGCTTCGACGCGTACGTCTCGTGGGATGGAGGCGTGCGTCATGGTGGCGGGATGCCCGATCAGGCTCTCTACGCCGCCCAGGCTCTCGGCCAGCGCAAACACCTTCGTCGCGCCCATGACCTCCACGGCGCGCTGCACGCGGTCGTCGGCGAGCACGAATGAGACCATGCCGCCGAAGTCGCGCATCTGCTTCGCGGCCACCTCGTGCTGTGGGTGCGAGGCGAAGCCCGGATAGCGCACCTCGCCCACCGCCGGATGGTCGCGCAGGAATTCGGCCACGGCGCGGGCGTTGGCGCAGTGCTGGCGCATCCGCAGGTGCAGCGTTTTGGTGCCGCGCACCGTCAGGAAGCAGTCCATCGGCCCAGGTACGGCGCCCGCGGACTTCACCAGGAACCGCAGCTTCTCGTTCCAGTCGTCGCGGCTCGTACACACGGCGCCCCCGATCACATCTGAGTGGCCGCCCAAGTACTTGGTCGTCGAATGCACCACCATATCGGCACCGAGGGCGAGCGGCTGCTGCAAGTACGGCGAGGCAAAGGTGTTGTCCACAGCCACGTCGATGCCATGCGCCTTGGCCCAGTCGCTGAGCGCCGCGATGTCCACTACGCGCAAGAGCGGGTTCGTCGGCGTCTCGATCCAGAGCAGCTCAGTGTTCTCGGTGCGTACCGCCTCCACATTGGCGAGGTCAGTCATGTCGACGAACGAAAACTGCAGCCCGAACGGTTCGAAGACCTGCCGAAAGAGCCGGAAGGTGCCGCCGTACAGGTCGTTCGACGAGATGACGTGGTCGCCGGGACGCAGGCACTTCAGGATAGCATCGATGGCGGCGACACCCGACGCAAACGCGATGCCGTGTGCAGCGCCTTCGAGCGCGGCCAAGTTGCCCTCCAGCGCCGTCCGCGTCGGGTTGGTCACGCGGGCATACTCGTGCCCCTGATGCACGCCGGGTGCAGACTGCACGTAGGTCGACGTCTGGTAGATGGGCGGCATAATGGCGCCTGTAGACGGGTCGGGCTCCTGCCCTGCGTGTACGGCCAGCGTACCAAATCCGAGATCGGCCATGTCAGAACGGTGGTTTGAGGTGGGAATAGGACAGTGCGGACGGCCTTGCAGCGCTACATCTTACGCTTGTAGTACGGGCAAGCCCGAGCCAGGATCGACGACGAGCGCGGCTTGGCCACGCATCAGACGTAACAGATCGTCTCCGATGAACTCCCGCCGCCACCCTGCCAGGAGCGGGTGCTCGGGCCGTTTCCGCTGTAGTGCCTGCACAAACGTCTTGATGCCTGCCCGCGTGGCGACTAGGCTGGGATCGACGCCTTCTATCAAGGCTCGCCCCCGGATGAACGTCAGCGCCAAGTCGCCGCGCAGTTGGTCGGCCTCAGAGTGCGAACGGCGAGGCGGCTGGCGGGGCCACTCGGACTCGGGTAACGCATCGACATCGGCCAGGATGCGGGCCAAGGGGCGGGCGTAGCGACGGCGTAGGTTCTCGGAGAGGTAGCGCAGCTTGCGCAAGGCCGCTTCCTCGGTCACGTTGCTGTTGACGATCTTGGTCAGCACGTCGTCGTGCGCGATGTGCGTGCGGGGACGGTCGCGGCGGCGCGCTTCTTCCTCGCGCCACGTCGCCAAGGCTTCCAGCCGCGCCAACTGCCGGCCGCGCATGCGTCCCATGCCTTTCACCTGCCAGAACGCATCGCTGGGTTCGGCGTCGTCGTACGTGGAGGCGATGTCGTAGGCGGCCCGCTCTTCGTTGATCCACGCCAAGCGGCCTCGCTGCTCGGCTTTCCCGATGAGCACCTGGCGCAACTCGGGCAGGTAGCGCACATCGTCGCGGGCATAGGCCATCTGGCGGTCGCTGAGCGGTCGCTTCATCCAGTCGGAGCGCGTCTCGTCCTTGCTGATCCGCACGTCTAGCATCGCCTTCAGCAACCCGTTCAAGGGCATCGAGGCGCGGAAGCCGAGGAAGCCTGCGGCCTGCTGCGTGTCGAACACGTTCTTCGGGTATGCCCCCATCGCACGGCGCAGAATCAGCAGGTCTTGCTGCGCGTCGTGCAGGATCTTGACGATGCCAGGGTCCTCAATGACCTCGACGAGCGGCGTCCAGTCTTCCACTGCAGGCGCATCGACCAGGAACGTCTCTGTGTCTGACAGCCCCAGTTGGACGAGGCCGAGACGCGGGTAGTACGTCGAGCCGCTCACAAACTCCGTATCGACGGCAACAACGCCGCGCTGCCGAATGTCGGCAGCCAGATCAGCAAGCGCAGCGGGTGAAGTCAGCATACTGCGGTAGGCGGAGCAGCAGAATGGGCGGAGTCAACGGCCGCAAACTACGCTCCCCCCCTCCGCTTTGCAACCAAAGCGTTACGCCCGGGTGCAGTCCTTTATCCAGGCTCGGCGGAGTCATCTAGCTGCTGGAAGGCTAGGTATGAGTACACCACCGGAATCAAGGCGAGCAGTACGGTCACACCCATGAACACCAGCGGGAAGATGGAGGCCGGAAACACGAACACGCCGATGGCTAGCCCCAGCCCCCCTGCCATCCAGATAGGCCCGGCCATCCGGTGCGTGGACCGCCAGACGTCGTCGCTCTGCAGCGTCCACGGTGTGCGGATGCCGATGAAGTAATTGGGCTTCATGGTCCCGAGATAGTTGCCGATGGCCGCGAGCATGAGCCCTACCCCACCCAGCACCAGCCCGGTGACGTTGGCGTCGGGGTTCAGCGTCTTGTACATGATGAACCCAAACACCGCCGTCATGAAGAACGGCATGATGAACAGCAGCGCCCGCACCGGCTTCTGATCGGCAGCAGCTTGTTTCTTGGGGTCGATCTTCACGAGGAAGATGGTGCCCAGATAGATGGCGATGTTAAGGAGAGGAATGAACAGCAACCCAAACGCCTTACTGCTGTAGTCGTCGGCTTCGCCAGCGGCGTTCCAGTGGGTTGGGATTTCGTCGGGGAGGATGCCCCAGAGGTAGGGGATGAAGAAGAACGGGAGCAGCAGCACAAGCCAAGTGCCCCACTCCTGGCGGGCGCGGTCACGCAGCGTCATGGTCGGTTCGCGGTTGAGGTTCTTGAAGCAGCCCGAGGAGCCACTGCATGGCGTCTTCGAGCACGGTCGTGTTGAGCCGGTAGCGCAGGAACTGCCCTTCCCGCTGGCGGTCCACCAGTTCGGCCCGCAGCAGCAGGTCCAGGTGGTGTGAGATGCTGGGCTTGCTGATGTCAAACGCCTCCGCAATCTCGCCTGCCGTCAGGTCGTGTTCGCGCAGCATCTCTAGGATGGCGCGGCGCGTGGGGTCGTTGAGCGCTTTGAATACCGTGTTCATACACTTATTTAGACATTTACCTAATCATCTACGAAACTGCCGTCAAGAGGTTGCGCTGCTTTTTTGGTGTAGCGGCCAACTTGTCGACTTTTGCCCCGTAACGCTTCACCGTTCCGTCACACGTCTCCCCCTGGTGTCATGACTCTACTCGCCTGGACCCTCGCCCTCTTCAGCTTCGCGCCTTCGGCAACTACCGACTCGCTCACGGTCACGCTCAACAACATACAGGGTAGCGAGGGGAAGATCGTAGTACAACTCTACGACAGCGCCGATTCGTTCATGAATACCCCCATCCACACCGCTACCGCCACCCCGGACAGCGCCACAGCGAGCGTAACCTTTAACGACCTGGAGTATGGCACCTACGCCATCATTGTGCTGCACGACAAAAACGACAACGGCGAGATGGACATGGGCCCCGGTGGCATACCGGATGAGGGCTACGCGTTCTCGAGCGGAGCAGGCGCGATGGGCCCGCCCAACTTCAGCGCAGCCAAGTTTGCCTTCGCCGCAAACAAGCGATCGCACGACATTAGGATGATTTACTGGTAAGCGGCGTTCGCTGTATTGCCCCCAAGCGCCTACACTCATATGCTTCAGGGTGTGCTGGCCAAGACGTGTACGTAAGAACTCGAACCTCTCCACGCGTCTTGAGTTGGTACGCTCACTTCTCTAATCCACACGCCCTCGCCTACGGAACGGACCGTTACGACTTCTAGTCTCAATCCACCTTCGTAACCTCCGGTACTTTTCATGGCGACCCCGCGCATCCTCTGGGCGGACGACGAGATTGATTTCCTGCGTCCGCATATTCTCTTCCTCGAACAAAAAGGCTACGCCGTCACCAGCGTGACCAACGGCGCCGATGCCGTAGACCACGTCCGCAAGGGCGCCTTCGATGTAGTCCTGCTCGATGAGCAGATGCCCGGCATGGACGGCCTCGAAACGCTCGGTGAGATCAAGGCCTTCGACCCGGAGGTGCCTGTGGTGATGGTGACGAAGAGCGAGGAGGAGCACATCATGGAGGAGGCGCTTGGCCAGCAGATCACCGATTACCTGACCAAGCCCGTCAACCCCAGTCAGATCCTGCTCACGTGCAAGCGCATCGTGGACGGCTCGCGGCTGCGCAGCGAGAAGTCGTCGGAGCGGTACATGCAGAACTTCGGGCGGATCACAGCCCAACTCATGAATCGGCTCTCGCACGAGGAGTGGGTGGACCTCTACCTCAAGCTGGTCCGCCATGACATCGACCTGGAGGGCGACGAGAACGCACGGCAGATTCTGGACGATCAGGTCAAGGAAGCCAACCGCTCGTTTGGGCGCTACATCGAGGACGAGTACCCCGACTGGATCGCGTCGGTGGATCAGGCGCCGGATGAAGACCGCCCGGTGCTCTCGCACGAGATCTTCCCCGAGTTCGTCTTCCCGCACCTCAAGAGCAAGAAGCCCGTCCTGTTCTTCCTGATCGACTGCATGCGGTACGACCAGTGGCTGGAGTTCGAGCAGCTCTTGTATCCGCTCTTCGAGATCGAGAAGGACTTCCACTACTCCATCCTGCCCACGGCCACGCCCTACTCGCGCAACGCCATCTTCAGCGGCTTGCTGCCAATGGACATCGCCAAGCGCTTCCCGCGCATCTGGAGCTCGGCGGAGGAGGACGAGCACAGCCGCAACCGCCACGAGGAGGAGATGCTGCAGGACCTGCTCAAGCGGCGCCACCTCTCGGCACGGATGCGCTACGAGAAGCTGGTGGGCTCGCACGACGGGCGTGACTTCGCCAGCAAGGTCCACGACTTCACCAGCTACGACCTCAGCGCCATCGTCGTCAACTTCGTTGACATTCTGGCGCACAGCCGCTCAGACTCGGCGGTGCTCAAGGAGATCGCTCCCGACGAGAAGGCGTACCGTGCGCTCACGCGGACGTGGTTCGAGCACTCGTGGCTGTACCAAGCCTTCCAAGACCTTGCCAAGCAAGACGTCACCATTGTCATCACCAGCGACCACGGCGCCATCCGCAGCCTCCACCCGACGAAAGTCATCGGCGACCGCAACACGTCGACCGCGCTGCGCTACAAGTTCGGCCGCAACCTCAAGTGCGACAGCAAGACGACGATCATGGTCAAGGACCCGCAGTCGTACGGCCTGCCCAGCGCCAGCATCAACACGAACTACCTCATCGCGAAGGAAGACTACTACTTCGTCTACCCGACGAACTACCACCACTACGTCAACGTCTACCGCGACACGATGCAGCACGGCGGCGCGTCGCTGGAGGAGATGATCCTGCCCGTCATCACCATGAAGCCGAAATAACTGACGACCTTTGACCTTCTGACCTGCGACTTGAGACCGTCAAAACGGTACGTCGTCTTCCACGTCATCGGGGATGCGCTCGTCGGTGCGGAGGGCGATGCCAGCAGGCGAGAAGCCGAAGAGGTCTTCGGGCGAGAACACGAGGCGGAAGTCGTGCTCGCTGAAGAACGGCTCGAACTTGCGGGCGAATTCGTCGAGGCGCTTGAGGTAATACGCCGTGTTCTCGTCGGGCGCAGCGGCATCCCACGCGTCCGCGAGGCGCGCGGCCTCGAAGGCGACGACGTTGGCGCCGCTGCCGGTGATGTAGTAGCTGATGCGGTCGCCCTTGCGGATGGGCTGCCCAGTGGCCTCGCGGCGGGCGATGGCTAGCTCGTACGAAGCCGCCCGCGTGCGCTTGCCCGAGGCAACAGCGGCGAGATAATCCTCAACGGTGTCTTTCAGCGTTTCCGTCCGTGAGAACGACGTGACCTCGGCCCAGTCGTGGGCGAGGATCTGGTCGCGGGTCGCCAGGTAGAGGTTGTGGAGGCCTTGGATGTCTTCGTCCAGCAGCAGCTCGACAGCCTGCCGCACGAAGCGCCGTCCGAACGCCTCGCTCGACCGCGCCACCAGCGACGACCCCTTGAACTTGAGCGTGCCGTCGTACTTCAGCAGCGCGTAGTTCTTCTTCTTGTACGACAGCATCTTCTGAAACCGCCCGTCGAACCCGACACGGATACCCTCCGGCATCGCCTCCGTCAACGACGCGACGAAAGCGCGCTCCTCCGCATCGCCGCGCACGGCAGGCGGCGGCACGAACAGCACGCCATCGGTATCGACCTCGATTACCTGCCCGCCGCGCTGCCGAATCACCTGGATGATCTTCCGCAGGATCTGTTGACCTGTCGCGGCCACGCGGTCGGCCTCGGCAAAATCGTTGAATGCGGCAAGGCTAAAACCCAGATTGCCGTAAAAGCTGTTGATCAGGTTCTTGTACGAGGTCTGCCGGGCGTCCAGCTCGGCGCGTAGGTTGGCATCGGTGGCGCGCTGCATTTCGCCCTTGGCTTCGAAGCGGAGGTCGGTGAGGCGCTGAAGCAGATCTGGGAAGAGGCCGAGGGTGTCGCGGCGGGGCTTCACGTCGTAGTTGAGCATGATGCTCGGGTACAGGCTCTCCACATCGGCATAGACGACGGGGCCGACGACGCCCGTGATGAACACATCGGTGTAGCCGCCGAGGGCTTGGCTGCCCCACTCGCTCTTGGGCAGCGCGTGCCGCTGGCGCAAGTATTCGCGCACGAACAGCGACTCGATCTTCGACGCAGGTCCGGTGCGCGCCACCTGGCCGTACGTCATCGGCAGCATCTGCGTGAGGTAGAAGGTGGAGCCCGAGAGGTGCCTAGCCAGTCGCTCCGTCTCGATCACATCGTCGAGGGCGTAATCCAGCAGCCGCTTCGGGTCGGTGCGCCAGACGCCCGCGATGGCGTCGCCCGCCACGTAGGTACGCCCCTCGGGTGCGAAGCCGAAGTAGCGCGCGGCCACCTTCAAGCTGTACCCCGGCATGTTGCGCTTGAACACGTCGAAGCTCATCACCTGGAACAGCGTATCCACCACGTGGCGACCCGCAATGTCGAGCGCGGGAAAATCGATGGTGCGTTCGGCAAAGCGCATGCTCGACGGGAACGAGCGCGGCTCGCTGCCATCCCGGCCGATGGCGAACGGGATGCCGTAGCGCTTGCACCGCGTCATGATATACGGCGCGTCGAACGCATAGAAGTTATGCCCCTCAATCACGTCCGGGTCTTGCTCACAGAGCACCGTCACCAGGTGGCGGAGCAGGTCGGCCTCCGTCTCAAACGCCAGGCCATGCGGTACCTCCACGCCCGGCGCCGTGTGCATGAGCAACTGCCACCCGCGGTTGTCAGAGAGGGCGACGATGATGATCTCGTCCTCGGGGCGGTCAGCATCGGGAAAGCCTGCCGATGACGCCACTTCGATGTCGAGTTGCAGGCGGTGCAGATCGTCGAACGCCATGTCCGTGAAACACGTGCGCCCGCTCTGCATCAGGTATTGCTGCGCCGGGTTGTTGACGAGGTAGAGTTCTTCGGGGCGCCCCTGCGTGCGCTCAGTCACGCGTTCGATGTGGCGGACGGCGTCCCAATAATCGCGCCACCGTGTGAAGACCACGAGGTGGCGGTAATAGTTGTCGCCTTGAAGGTGCTGGAAGCGGTAGCGCGCGCGGTCAAAGTCGCGCAACAGCGCTACGTCGGCGCAAAAGAAGAAGGGATAGAGCGGCACCTCCTCCGAGGTAACGTGGCTGCCATCGGCGCTGCGGATGTACAGACGGACGACAGCGGGATCGGCATCGCGGCCCGCGCGGAGCGACTGCACATCCACGATGCGCGGTGTGGCGTCTTTGCCGAAGAGCGCGACATCAGAGGCCGTCATGCAGCGTTGTATCGGTGGGCGTTGCGTGCTCGAATGCATGCCCGCCCGACCGCGTTCCGAAGGCACGAGAGACGAAGGCTTCACGATCTCGGCTGAACCCGCCGCCCAGTCCTCCTTTGAACCGACACGTTTCTCACTGGCTCTCCCCGATGCTCTCGTGAAAGGTTTACTCAAAGTGGCAGGCGTCCTCGCGGTGGGCATGGCTGGCCTGATGATCACCTCCCGCTGGCTCGACACCAACCGAGCCGATTTCCCTTCGGACCCTGATAGCCCGGACAGCCCACTGCCTGCGTGCTCTGCTGCACCCAACTGCGTGCGCGTGACGTGGCTTTACCCGCAGGACACCACTGCTGTGCGCACGGCCGTACTGGGCGCCTTGCAACAAACCAGTGCAGCTAGCTACGCCGGAGCCGACAACCGCATCGAGGCGGTGTACAATGCGTTCGTCTTCCAAGACGATGTCACTGTCGTCATTGAGCCTCACAACGGCGGCAGCGCGGTGCATCTACGCAGCAGCAGTCGCGTCGGCTACAGCGACTTTGGTGTGAATGGCAGGCGGGTCAGTGCGTTGAAAGCAGCACTCGACGCTGCGCTACGCTGAGGCACCAAAAAAAGGGGCGCTCCACGTGTGTGGGGCACCCCTCAAAATATCTATCTCACCTCCTAGGGGAGTTGGCTGGGTTGCACCAGAGGTGCAGAGCAGTCAAACGAAGTACTTGTCTCAGTACCGACGGCGCTTGCGCGCGTTGCGCAGGGCCTTTTCTTTGGCCAAACGGCGCTCTTCGGATGGCTTGGTAAATGCCATGTTGGAGCGGTAGATGCGCAGTACGCGGCTGCGGTTGACCGCGCGCTTGAACCGACGCAGTGCGCGGTCGATGGATTCGTTATCTCGTACTTTGATTCCGACGGACAATGTTACTCTCTCCTAGACGTGTGTTGGGGTTTAAAAATTGCTTTGTACAGCTTTATAAGTTAAGCACGACTGGAAAATAAAACAACCCTGCTGATGAGCGGGTAGCTCACCAGCAGGGTTAGGTTTGTGCCAAAGCACAAGTACTTATGCGCGGTAGTAGTTCGCCAATACGGCGTTCGTCAGCTTGCGGACGCGCTCGGACGACTCGGTCTCTACGAAGTCGGCCAGCTGCTCCATGATGATGTACCCACCGACGGCGTTCAGCGCCTGCAGCGCCAGGACACGCATGCGCTCATCTTCGTGATCGGTGTAGATACGCATCAGTGTATCTGTGCTGGAACGGAAGTTCACATTCTCTGCGAAGTTCGTCGAGAAAAAGACGATATGTTGCATCGCAGATACTTGGATGCTTTCCACTGGCGATTCCAGCGAAGTAATGAGCTGCTTTTGCAGATTGTCCCAGTCGGTATTGGCGTAAGCAGCTTCTGCTTGTACATTTAGCGGCGCGAGGGCCAACACAAACATAGCGAGCCCGAAGGCAATTTTGGACAGACGTTTCATGGTTTCCCTCCCTTGAAGCGTGAAATGGTGTAAGTTGGTAAAGCGCGTTTTGAACACAGATGCTCTGTACGGGAGGATCGGCTAGGTGTTACACTTTTTCTAGTAGTTCTTGTCATGTTCACCGCCAAGACACGATATATGCACACTCGTTACCCACTTGTACTTGCCACGCGCAATACCGGGAAAGTCAGGGAGATGGAGGGCTTGCTAACCCATCTTCCTTTGCACATACATACCGTCCGCGACTTTCCTGATGCGCCCACCGTTGAGGAAGACGCACGTACGCTGAGAGGCAATGCACTCAAAAAGGCCGAGGCTCTTTTTATTCACACAGGCTTCGCATCACTGGCTGACGATACGGGCCTCGAAGTAGACGCGCTGGACGGACGTCCTGGCGTTCACTCCGCGCGCTTTGCTGGCTTGGCGGCCACTGATGCCGAGAACCGCAGTCACCTACTCGCACAACTCGACGGACAAGCCAACCGGTCTGCGCGCTTCCGAACGGTTGTTGCCTTGGTAGAGCACGACGGCACGCATTGCTTCGAGGGGGTGTGCGAAGGCCACATCCTCGATACTGAACGCGGGCAGGACGGCTTTGGATATGACGCCCTGTTTCAGCCCGCTGGCTATGACCGCACGTTTGCCGAACTGAGCCGAGCGGAGAAAAACGCCATCAGCCACCGCGGGCAAGCTGTGCGTGCCTTCGTGGATTTCATCAGCCGCCGCTACACGAGGTAAAGCATGGTTGCACTCATCCAACGCGTTAAAGAAGCGCGTGTTGACATCGACGGGGAAACGGCTGGGGCCATTGGACCTGGGCTACTCATCTTGCTCGGTATCCACACCACTGACACCGACCGCGAGCGCGACTGGGTAGTGCGCAAGTGCGCCAACCTCCGCATCTTCCCCGATGACGAGGGGCGCATGAACCGCTCAGTGCGCGATGTGCATGGCGGCGTGCTGGTAGTTTCCCAGTTCACGCTCTACGGCAACACTTCCAAAGGCAACCGACCGTCGTTCATCGAATCCGCGCGGCCCGAGATCGCCAAGCCGATCTATGATAGCTTTGTCGATGAACTATCGGTCTTGCTGGGCCAGCCGGTCCACACGGGGCGCTTTGGTGCTATGATGGACGTACACCTCATCAACGACGGACCCGTGACGCTCTGGGTGGAACGCCGCGCCGACAGCTAGGCGCCACCTCCGCTGCACTTCTGCTCCCGCACCGATCACTCGTAGCGTAGCGCATACACCGGGTTGACACGGGCGGTCTTGATGGCTCGGTAGCTCACCGTCAGCATGGCCAGGAGCAGGGCTATGCTGCCTGCAAGCACAAAGACGCCCACGCCGATGTCAATGCGGAAGGCGAAGCTCTCGAGCCAGCGCTGCATCAGCACGTACGTTAGCGGGGCAGCTACGACGAATGCGACGCCCACGAGCACCGCGAAGTCCTTGGCGATCAGTCCAACCAGGCCCGTCTCCGTGGCGCCTAAGGCTTTGCGGATGCCCATCTCTCGCGTGCGCTGCTCGGTGGTAATCGATACTAAGCCGAACAGGCCCAGGCAGGCGATGACGATGGACAGCAGGGCGATGCTCCGCACCACTTGGCTCACCTGCTGATCGGCCGTATAGAGTTCGGTGAGGTGATCGTCGAGAAAGCTATAGCGGAACGGGCGGTCGGTGACGAACGAAGGCCATAGCGCCTGCACAGCGGCAATGGTCTCGGCCGGGTCGCTGCCATCGAGGCGAATGGAGAGCTCGCCGAAGAACGTCTCTGGATTCACGTTGACGGCCAGCGGCTCTACGACGTGATGCAGCGAGTTGAAGTTGAAGTCATCGACGACACCCACCACGTAGCCGGGCTCCTCAATCCATCCGAACTGCATCTGCTTGCCGACTGGATCGGCCCAGCCGAGTTCATCGGCCATCGCTTGGTTGATGATGAAGCTGTTGGCGTTCTGATCGGCTTCGCGCTCTTCCGAGAAGTCGCGTCCGTCCACGATGTCGATGCCGTGGAAGGCCAAGTAGCCGTAGTCGACACGCATGTGCGAGGGGCCGATGCCCTCTTCACGCCCCTCCACGCGGATGCCCGTCTGGTGCATGTTATTCCCGAGCCGCTGCGCCGATGCGGTCACGGCCTCAACGCCTGGCAGCTGCTCAATCTCGGCTTTCATCGTGCGGTAGTTGTCGTTGGCCTCGCTACTCATCGGGACCAACATGACTTGCTCCATATCGAAGCCAAGGTCGCGGGTCTGCATGTAGTCGAGTTGCTGCACCACGACCAGCGTCCCTACGATGAGTGCAATGGAGACGGCGAACTGCCCCACGACGAGCACATTGCGCAGCACGGAGCGCCGCGCTTTGCCAACGCCTTGCCCCTTGAGCACAAGCACAGGCTGGAAGGCTGAGATCACCCATGCTGGATAGCCGCCTGCCAGCAGCCCCACCACCAGGACGCCACCGACCGCCCCGAGCCAGAACAGCGGTTGGCCGAGCAGGCCGAGGTCAAAGTCGCGGGCGCTGATGGACTCGACGACGGGCAAGGCCACAGCCGTGAGTACCATCGCCAGCACGGCCGAGAAGACGGCCAGCACCAGCGCCTCACCCACGAACTGCCGCTGGAGTTGCCCCTGTTGGGCGCCCATCGACTTGCGCACGCCGATCTCCTTGGCGCGCTTGGCGGCCTGCGCGGTGGCCAGGTTGGTGAAGTTGATGATGGCGATGCCGAGCACGAGCAGCGCGAGGATAGCGAACACGCCGAGGTAGGTGCCGTCGAACTTCTTCCAGTTGCGGTAATCGTGCGTGATGTGCATCGAGCCGAGGTGGATGTCGCTGAACGGCTGCAGGTAAAGCTCGTACATGTCGAGCATGTGCTCCCCGGCATGGCGCACCAGGTAGTCGTCGAACTTGGCATTCAGCGCGGCGACGTCGGCGCCAGGGGTGAGGAGCAGGTACGTATTCAGCCAGTTGCTGCCCCAATTGCCCATCCACTGCTCGTCGCGGTCGGGCGGGATGGCAAAGACAGCATCAAACTGCAGGTGCGATTGGTCGGGAACGTCTTCGATGATCCCACGCACTACCGCTTCACGGCCATCTGGGTTGAGCAGCGTTTTGCCCAGCGCGGGCTGATCGCCAAAGAAGGCGCGCGCCATCGACTCCGTCAGGATCACATCATTCGGTGTCCTCAGGAACTGCTCGTGATCCCCAGCGACGACGGGAAAGTCGAACAGCTCGAAGAAGGCAGGGTCGGACTGGAAGGCCTCCGGCATCGTCAGCGTCCTGTCCTCGTATTGCCATACGTTGTTGATCCCCAAGAGCCGCGTGAAGGCCTCGACCTCGGGAAAGTCGGCCTGCATCGTCGGCCCCATCGGATACATCGAGAGGGCCACATGCTGCGGCGCCTTGCCGCCGAAGGTCTGGATCTCGTTAACGCGGTATAGGCGGTCGGCGAGGGTGTGCTGGCTGTCAAACTGCCGCTCGTTCGCAATGAAGAAGAGGATGAGCACGCACGCCGCCATGCCTACGGAGAGGCCCAGCACGTTGAGGGCGGTGTAGCCCTTCTGGCGGCGCAGGTAGCGGAGCGTGACGGTCAGGTAGTTGCGAAACATCAGGGAGGGGGCGGAGCACGTGAGGAAAGCACAGACTTAACGCGCTACGCCAGGTTTTCGCATGAGGTTACGCCGCCCTGCTAATTTTTTAGCTATCACACCTGATTTGACTTCACCAGCAGTCTTTTCTAGCCTTTCACTTACTGTTGGGCCGTGGGTACGCTCGTGGCTGATGCATCTCACCGGGGCAAGCCCCGGAGCATCAGAAGGAATCGCGTTTCGCGTCAGATTGGCTCGCTCAACATAGATGCGCCCTGTTTCGAGGCGAGCCTCGGGGAATTGCGATCCCGAACGAGATTAACATACCCGGCTCATCCCGGCCACCCCCTGCTCCGTTTCTGCCAAAGCGCTGATTTCAGTCTGATAAGCCGCCTTCAGGCTTGGACGTAGTGCCTCGGCGGCTTGCCAAACCGCTTGCCAAACAGACGCGAGAAGTACGACGGGTTCTCAAACCCGACGGCGTAAGCCACCTCGGCGACTGTCCCAAACGCCCGTGCTTCGAGGTAGCGCTGGCTGCGCAACAGGCGGATCTCGCGGATGAACTGCAGCGGCGTCAAGCCCGTGAGCGCCTTGGTCTTGCGATACAGCTGCCGCTCGCTGGTCTCCAACGCCTCGGCCAGATCGGTCACGGCAAAACTACTCTGGTCGATATGCTCCAGCACAACGGCCTCGGCCTGCTGGAGCCATACCTGCTCGGCACTGATGGGCTCCTCGTCATCCGACGCATGCGCCTCGCGCCACGCGTGGCGCTCCTGCTGGTTACGCAGCAGGTTGTCGATGCGGGCGAGCAGTTCGTCGGCGTTGAACGGCTTGGTGATGTAGTCATCTACGCCCAGCCGCCAGCCCTCCAGGCGATCTGCTTCGTCGGCGCGAGCGGTGAGCATGACGACGGGCATTTGGCGCAAGCGGTCGTCGGCACGGACGCGCTCCAGCAACGCGAGCCCATCCATGCGCGGCATCATCACGTCCGAGGTCATCAGGTCGAACGAAGCCTGCTTGAGTAAGTCCAGCGCCTCTTCCCCGTCGTAGGCACACGTCACAGCATAATAGGGGTCGAGGATATCGGTGAGATAGGCGCTCATGTCGCGGTTGTCTTCCACGAGCAGGAGGCGGGCCTGCTTGCCCTCACGCACAAACGCGGGTGTGAAGCCAGGGGCGGACTCGGCAGCCACCTCGGCGCCATCGCCACGCTCGTCCGGCGGCAACGGTGCAGCGATTTCGCCCTCTGGCATGGGCAGCGTTAGCGTAAACGTGCTCCCTTCGCCCGGCGTGCTGGCGGCATCGATGGTACCGCCGAGCAAGTCTACCAGCCGCTTCGTCAGTGCGAGTCCAATGCCCGCTCCGCCCTCTGCGGGCCCGTCCCCAACCTGATAGTAGCGATCAAAGATATTAGGCAGCTCATCGGGCGGGATGCCTCGCCCGGTATCGGCTACACTGAGCTGCAAGGTCGTCCCCTCCAAGCGTCCAGCCACCGTGACGTGTCCTCCACCAGCGGTGTACTTCAGCGCGTTGCTGAGGAGGTTGTTGAGAATCTGCTCTACCTTGCGCGTGTCGGTGCGTGCAGCGTACGCGTCGGGCACATCGACCTTGTAGACCAGCTGCACCTGCCGCTGAACGGCTAGCGATTCGAAGCTGAAGACGATGCGGCGCAGCAGTGTATCCAGCCGCACTGCTGTCGCGCTGGCCGTGAGTGCTCCCGCTTCCAGCTTGGACAAATCGAGCAAGTCCTCCACCAAGTGCAGCAGTTGCCGCCCGCTCTTGCGCGCCACGCGCAGGTGCTTCTGGTTGGCCTGGCTGCCGGGCTCATTCAAGGCGGCGTCTAGCGGACTCAGCATGAGCGTCAGCGGCGTGCGCAGCTCGTGCGAGATGTTGGCAAAGAAGCGCGACTTGGCGCGGTCCAGCGCCCGCAGCTGCTCGGCTTGCGCGGCCTGCACGCGGCTCCGCTGCCCGTACAACCAGACTAAGCCGCCCAGCAATACAGCCAGACCTGCTACGCCACCAATCAGCACCCACTGACGCTGAATCTGCGCTGTGCTGACGGCTTGCTCCTGCTCCAACCGACTGATCTCAGCCGCCTTCTGCTCAGCTTCCAGCTCCTGCAGTAGGCGCTGGCTCTCCTCATCGAAGTACGCCTCCGCCAGCGAGTCGTACGCCAACGATAACGTGTAGGCCTGCGCGTACTGCCCAAGCTGTGCATGTACGTCTTTGAGCAGCTGGACAGCCTCGCCACGCAGCGGGACGCTCTCCAACGCCAGCGCCTGCGTGTTGGCCTGTTGCAGGTACGGCAGCGCCTCGGCGTAGCGCGCCAGCCCGTGCAACGCTCGCCCCCGCTTGATCGCGATGAAGGTGGCATCCCACGGGTCGCCGACGGTCTCTGCCAGCCGCGCCGCTTCGGCCAGTTGCTCCAGTGCCTCCTCGTACCGCCCCTGATCCACGTAGCTGCTGCCGATGTTGTTGACCAGCCGGAGTTGAAGCACACGATCACCCCCTTGCCGCGCCAAGGCATTGGCTTCGGACCACTGTTCTGTCGCCGTTGCCAAGTCGCCCGTCATTTCAGCCACGAGGCCCAGGTTCATCAACGCATTGGCTTCACCGAGCGGATCATCGGCGGCGGCATACGCTGTGCGCGCTTGCCCAAAGTACCGCCCGGCCGTTGCGGCGTCGCCCGTGAGGGCGTATTGGTTACCGAGCACGTTGAGTAGGTTGGCTTGCTGGGCAGCACCCGCCTCGTCCAACCGCGACAGCCCTTGCTCTAGCCACGCCACGCCCTCGGCAAGCGAGCCGCGCTGCTGGTGGATGCGCCCGAGCAGCGCATAGGTGCTCAGCGCCGCGCCTGCCTCGTCTGTAAACGCGAGTGCATTGGCAGCAGCCTCGGCCTTGGTGAGCGCAGCATCGGAGTCGCCGAGGCCAAGCAGCGCATGGGCGCGGCGGCGCAGCAGCTCGTTCCGCATTGGGCTGGTAGCCCCTGCCAGCGCCAACGCCTCCTCAGTCAAGACTAGCACCGTGCTGTCAGCGAGGTCAGGAGCGGCGAGTTGGTCGTACACCTCGGCCACCCGGTTGTCCTGCGCGTGTGCGCACGGAACGCAGACCTGCAACACGATACCGAAGACGCAGGCGAGGAGGGAGCGCAGCATGACACCGTGAACCTAGGAGACGGCACGCCTACGCCTCACCCCTCAATGGTTTCCGCCCCCGACCGCTGCGGCTCGGACGGAGCGCAGCAGCCGGGGGCGGAGCCCTACTCTATTGCCAAGGAAGAGGGCGATTAATCGTCGTCGAGCACGCTGTCGATGCGGGCTTCGATGTCGCGGAGGTGCAGGCGCGTCATTGAGTCCGACGTGCGGCCAGCGGCACGAGCCACCTGCGTCTTCAGCGTCTCCATCTCACCGCGCACGAGCGCCCGGATGTCGGACTGTGCGATGTTGAGGTTGGTAAAGCCGTAGTCGCGGAAGAAGACCGGCGGTGCGGGCGGGTTCTCCGTCATCAGGTACGCCAGGCGGCCCACGTAGGCGCGCTGTAGGTTGCGGCGGAACGGCTCGATGGCCTCGGCGCGGCGCAGTTCGGTCCAGACGCCGTTGCGCGCATCCTCCATCATCTCGACGACGGTGTAGGTGTCGCTGTCCATGGCCTCGGCCTCCAGCATGCGCGCCATGCGCTGCGGATCGAGCAAGGTGTTGAGCGCGCCCACTTGGAAACGGCGCACGCGGTCCAAGGCGCCAACGCCCTCAAAGCGGCGTAGGATGTCCTCGCGCACGAGCCACATGGGCGTCTGGAGCACTTCGCGGGCGATCCACTCCATCGCCTCGCGCTGCTGCGCCTCGGGCAGCGACGTGTAGACGGGGCCTTGCTGATCGTAGGTCTTGAACGTCTCGTTCAACCCGCCGATGTTGCGCGCCACGTGGCCTACGTAGCGGTTCCACTGCCCAGCCACGTTGTTGTAGAGCTCTTGTAGATCCTCATAGTCCTTGCCGTCCTCAGCCGTCCAGTCCACGAGGTTGTCGAGGATACGCTTGAGGTTGGCGATGCCGTAATCACTGGCCTTGACGGCGTCGTCGCCCAGGTCTTCGTTCTGCGAGCGCGGGTCTACGCGCGGTCCTTGGCGACCGAAGAAGTACATCGGGTCGTCGGCGCGTGCCACGGTCCACTCGTCCAGCGTCTCGCGCTCCTGCTGCGGCGTCTGGTCATCGGGGAACCAGGTGTAGCCCCACTTCACCGACCACTTGTCGTAGATGCCGATGCCAGGCATCAGGTTAGTGACGCCGTCGCCGGGCTGGGCTACGTAGTTGAAGCGGGCATAGTCCATGATGGAGGGCGCCGTGCCCATCGCGTCGGTGAACGTCTTGGAGCGGAGCGAGTCGACCGGGTAGGCAGCGCTGCTACCCCAGTTGTGCGGCAGGCCAATGGTGTGCCCCACCTCGTGAGCGGAGACGAAGCGGATGAGCTCGCCCATGATCTCGTCGCGAAACTCTGTTCTCTGCGCCTCGG
>JBCDJT010000049.1:0-32519 GCA_038747545.1 Bacteroidota bacterium | reverse complement strand
GTTAGCCAGAAGGGAAGGGGCATCGGCGCTGTACGACGAACATCCGTAGCACTGAAGCGCCAAAAGATAGGGTACGCGGGTACGCGGAGCGTATTAACTCGACGTGGAAACCGGGCGTTGGCTGAGTCGGCGGCGCAGGTCAATCAGGCTGTCTCGAAGTGAGGGCGGGCGGAAGCCGAGTTCGGTCTCCGCCTTGAGTGTGATAAACCCTGTGTTAGCCGGGCGTCGAGCAGGTTGCTGGAACCGCGAGCCGTCAGTGGGATGGATGAGACTAGCGTCCAACTCAAACACGTCGGCAATGAGCAGGGCGAAGTCGTACACCGACAGGTATTCCCGCCCGGAGAGGTGGTACGTGTCGAACTTGCCGAACCGCACCATCCGCTCAATGCCCTCCGCGAGGACCGGGGCATACGTCGGAGTGCGCCACTGATCCGTCACGACGTGGATCGCCTCGCCCTTGGATAGCTTATCGACGACCCACAGCACAATGTTGCTTCGTGTGATGCCTTCCGTCAAGCCGAACACCAGCACCGTGCGGGCAATGCCCCATTGGTCGAGGCCTGCCCCGCGGACCGCGTTCTCGCCGCCGAGCTTTGAGCGCCCGTAGTAATTTACGGGTTTGGGGCGCGCCTCCTCGGCATAGGGGCCGTCCTCGCCGTCAAAGACGAAGTCCGTCGAGACTTGGATGAGCTTGCTGCCGTGGTGTAGGCACTGCTGGGCAAGGCCCGCTACTGCGTCTACGTTAATCTGCCAGCACACCTCGCGCTCGGTCTCGCACGCGTCGACCTGCGTCATCGCAGCGCAATTGATGACGACGTCGGGCGTGAAGTCGAGGAACAGCCGCCGCCGCTGCTCGGCATCGGTGATGTCGAATGGGACATACCCGCACGAACCGCTGGCGAAACGAGGCCGATCATCGCGTGCGGTGGCCAGGATGTCATAGTGCGCAAAGCGGCTCATCCAGCGCACGAGGGCTTGACCGAGCAGGCCGTTGGCGCCGGTGATGAGTACGCGTTGGTACAGCATAGCGAAGGAAGCGGTGGACAAGTCAGCCTGTGCGAAGGTAATAGCGAAAGCCGATGCCTGCGGCTCCGTTAAACCGCTGGCTTGGCAAGACCCGCAGTTGGGGCAGCACGTGGAGGAAGATACCCAGTCGCTTCCGGTAGAACTGCATCCCGATCATCATGGAGCCGCCCAGGGCATACCGAAAGCCTTCGGCGGTTGCGACCGAGCCCGTCATCAGGCCCGGCCCGGCGTAGAGCTGAAGCGGGGAGCTGGGCATGAACCGCTCCATCAGCAGGTGCGCCGTCACATAGCGGTAGCGTTCCCGGTCAAGCGCTAGGATGATGTCGACCGCCTGGCCCAGCCTTGGGTGGAGCCGCACCACGAAGCCGCTTGGGTCGCCCACATGACCGCCCAGCCCCACGGCTGACGGTGTGCCCTCCGCTTGCGCACGTGCCAGTGTGGGTGCGCTGACCAGCAGCAGGGCTAGCAGGAGGCTAGTCCAGATCGGCCTTGGTCTTTTCGCGTCGCAGCACATCCCACACATCGCTTTTAATAATTTCAGCCTCCGCCAGCGGAATTCGCCCACTCATCAGCAGCCGTATTTCACGCCTGCGTCCGGCGTTGGCATGCCGCTTCTTCTCCTCATCGGTCTCGGGGACCGCGTCAGGGATCTTGACAGGGCCATCCTCGTCGACAGCGACGAACGAGTAGAACGCCCGGTTCGACTTCCGCTTCGTCTGTTGGCGCGGGTTCTCGGCCCAGACGTTGATCTCCACTTCCATCGACGTGTTGAACGCGCGGTTGACTTGGCTCTCCATCACGACCACATCGCCCATTTTGATGGGAGCGTTGAACTCAACAAAGTCAACGGCTACGGTTACGCAGGTGCGGTTGGCATGGCGCTGGGCCGAGACGGCCGCGCAAATGTCCATCATGTGCAGCATGCGTCCGCCCATCAGGTTGCCCAGGCCGTTGGTGTCGTTCGGAAGGACAATTTCGGTCATCACGCACTGCGAAGCGCTGACAGGTTTGGGGTCAGGAACCATCATGGAGTGGAAGCAAGGTTGAGGGTACTGCGCAGTTGCTCCAGCAGAGCCGTGGAGGTGCGGTTGACAATCTGGTAGACATGATCGAAACCACCCGCGCCGCCGTAGTACGGGTCAGGTACTTGGTACGTCTCGGGCGTAGGATCAAATTCGCGGAAAAGCCGCACCTTCCGGCTGTGTGCGTCGTCGTGGTCGAGGTACAAGATGTCGTGCAGGTTGTCCTTGTCCATCGCCAGGATGAGGTCGAAGCGATCAAAGTCTGCCGCGGTAAACTGCCGGGCCTGTTGCTGGCTGATGTCGAGCCCATGCGCCCTGGCCGTCTTCTGCATGCGGCGGTCGGGCGGATCGCCCGCGTGCCAGCCGCCCGTGCCTGCCGAGTCGATGGTGAAGCGGTCGGCGAGTCCGGCCTGGGTGACGAGGTGGCGAAAGACGCCCTCAGCCATCGGGCTTCGGCAGATATTCCCCATGCACACGAAACAGACGCGTATGTTGTCTGGTGTGGCCATCGGCCACCCCCGTTTAGCTAGTGATACAAGTGCGATGACCAACGAGTGGGACCCGACCGAGGATTCGCCTGACGATGGCCGGATCGTACGAAGCGTCGGTGAACTGACGCGCGAGCTGCGCGCCACAGTGGAGGAGGCGTTCACCGATGTGTGGGTGGAGGGTGAGCTGACCAATTTCAAGCGGGCGGCGTCGGGGCACTGCTACTTCACCCTCAAAGACGCGGATGGGCAGATGCGGTGCGTCATGTGGCGCACCAACACCCGCCGGGTCTTCTTCGAGCCCCGCGACGGGATGCTGGTGCAGATCCGCGCCTATGCCAGCCTCTACGAGCCGCGTGGTGAGCTTCAGCTGGTGGCTCGCGCCATGGTGTTGGCAGGCGAGGGTGCGTTGCAACAGCGGTTCGAAGCGCTCAAGCTCAAGCTGGATGCCGAAGGGCTGTTCGATGCTGAGCGCAAGCAGCTACTCCCCGCATACCCCGAGCGCATCGGGGTCATCACGTCCGGCACGGGGGCAGCGCTGCACGACATCCTCTCGATCGTACAGCGGCGGTTTCCGCAAGTCGAGGTGTTCGTGTGTCCCGTTCGCGTGCAGGGCATGGGCGCCGCCGAGCAGATCGCCGATGCGATTGAGGCGTTCGACGCCGTTCCTCAGGATGCGCCGTTCCGTGTGGATGTGCTCATTACAGGGCGCGGCGGGGGCGCAGCCGAAGACCTCTGGGCGTTCAACGAGGAGACTGTGGCGCGTGCCATAGCAGCATCCACGATTCCCATTATCAGCGCCGTCGGGCATGAGGTGGACTACAGCATATCCGACTTCGTGGCCGACGTCAGGGCCGCCACGCCGTCGATGGCGGCCGAGCTGGCGGTGCCCGACCGTCGGGAGGTGCTGGCGCACGTGATGGGGCTGCGCGAAGTCGCCCGGCAACACCTCATGCAACACCTCGCCGAGCAACAGCAGCAGCTTCAGCGCTGGACGACGTCGTACAGCTTCAACAGACCGCGCCAGCGCGTGCTACAGGAACAACAACACCTAGACGATCTCCAGAGCCGGATGCGCCGCGCCCTGCAGCACCGCCTCCAGGCACAGCGGCAGCGTATCGATTCTACCACCCGGCACCTTGCGCTGCTCGACCCCCAACGCCCATTGGCGCAAGGTTACGTCAGGGTGGAGCGCGATGGGAAACCCCTCCACAGTGTGCATGAAGCCGTACCCGGCACGCGCGTACGCCTTGTTTTCAACGATGGTGTCCGGCAGGCATCCATAGAAGCTGCAACATCGGTAGACGAACAGAACGTTACACATGACGTATAGGCGCCACAATGATTCCTGAGGCAGCTCCTCGTCGCCTAACGCACCGCGTATCATTATTTTCACCCTGCTGCGCGTTGACACTCCTCCACCCGAGGCGTAACCTCGCTCCATGACGATCCTCCCAGATACCCTACCGATGGCCGAAATTGATCTTCAAATCCGGCCAGACAAGCGCTTTGACATCATCGATCTCACGCGCTTCATCGACAGCGAACTTCACCAATCGCTCGCGTCCTACCGCAAGGTGCTATACTGCTCGCACCACACGACGGCAGGCTTTGTAGATCAGCGGATGGTGCAGCGGTTCCGCCACGACAGAGAGACGGTGGAGGCCTACGTGCGGTCGCACAAGGCGCTCTTTCCGGCAGGCGCTGACTACCGCCATGACCAGTTGGATGAGCGTCTGGAGCTGAGTGAGGAGCAGCGGTGCGTGGAGCCGCGCAACGGCGACTCCCACCTGACGTTTATCAGCTCGGGCCTCCGCAACTGCGTCACGTATGACCAGCATGCCGATCATCCTGTATACCTCGTTGAGCTCGATGGCGTGAACGAAGACCGTCCGCGCACGCGCACAACGACGATCATTGGCTACGACCATGAGGAGCAGGTGATCGAAACTCAGATCGAGGTGCCCGTGTCAGCGCATCGCATCGACTCGGTTAACCTGCGCGACGAGGGCTTGGGGATTTATGACCAGCTCAACAACATTCTTGCGGCGTACGGTGTGCAGAAGGGCCGCATCGATATATCACTTGCCCGCGAAGAGGAGCAGGCAGGGCTTACCGTCAACGAATTCGAGACGCTGCTGATGCGCCACGACGTCCGCGATGTGTTGGAAGGCCCCATGCGTTTCATTGCTGAGCGTGGCAAGAGTATCCTGCGCGATCCGCGCAATATCCCGAGCCGTGCCAAGGCGTATGCTAAGTACGACTTCGTGCGCGTGCTCCATGGCCTCATGAACAGGCTCAATCTCAGCGAGTCCTACGTGGAACGGGCGATTGAGCGCATGATGGCGGTACCGGCCAAGCACTTCCTGAGCATGAAGCGCGACGTGAGTCTGCTCGTTTCAGACCGCAACATCCCGGGCAAGGGCGAGATCCTCAACGGCCGCTACCAGAGCCCCATCCTCATTCAGTGGGGCCGCAAGCCGACGCAGCAACGCAGACTCAACGTGCGCATCCTCCGGTTCGATTAGGGACGGCAGCGCAGCGCCTATCTAGAGCAGAAAGGCTCGCGCTGCAGCATCGCGGTGCCTGCACACTGACGGACGTATCAGCGCGGCAAACTGGCAAGCAGGCGGCGTCCGTCTTCATGGCTTGGATCAATCTCGAGGAGCCGTTGCAGCGTTTGCCGAGCAGCGTCAGGCTGATCCGTGAGCGCATAGGCGCCGCTGAGGTTATACAGCGTTTGGGCATGATCGGGTGCCCCCTCAGCTGATTGCTTGAGCAAGGGAATCGCCGAGGCTGCATCGCCTCGCTGAATGTAAAGCGCTCCCAACATCCGCTGTGCCTCGGGCGAAGGCGCCATCGTGTTGGCTTGATCGAAGTACCGGAATGCGGCGTCGTAGTCTTGCTGCTTCATCTTCAGATTGCCAAGCGCCAGCGGGGCGACCTCCAAGAAAGGATACGCGTCGAAGATCGTCCGCCACACGTACTCGGCTTGCCGAAACCCGCCAGTATTCTCGTAATGGTTGGCCAGCGCGCGGTGTGCAATGAGCCACGGCTTGTCGGTTCTGAACACGTCGAGGGCCAGGCGCTCAGGGATGGTGGTGCCGCGCATCGTGTCCACGGGGTTGCTCAGGGTGCCGCGTGGCTGGAACGGCCAGCTTGCCATGAGCCGCAGGACGCGGATGTTGCCCGTGAGCGAGTCGACGGGGGTGATGAGCAGCGTTTGTCTACCTTGTTGCCGGTTCAAGCGGCGTGAGGGTGTACCGAAGACGTCGGCATCTAAGAGCGCGTCATAGAAGCGGTCAGCGATGAGGAAGTACCCTTGCAGGTTGGGGTGAAGGTGCTCCAGCATGAGTGCGTCGTCGATGATGCTACCTGGAGAGTTGGCCCGGAGATGGTCCTGCGTTTCGACCACCGTGGCACCTGTAGCATCGGCGGCCTCGCGGAGGAGGGCGTTGAACCACTCGGGTGCCCGAAAGCGCAGCAAGTCGCGGTCTTTGGCGGCTACATAGGCATCGGCAGCGGCATCGTACTGCCCTAGCGCGTCGTGAATGCGTGCTCTGGCGTAGAAGGCGTCAGCTGCACTGCTGTCGGCGGCGATGGCCAATGCGAGCGCGTCGAAGGCAGCAGTGGTGTCACCCATGCTGGCGGCATCGAGACCCTGGCGGTACGCTTGTGACCAGCTTTCGACTGCGGAGGCGGGCGTGCCGATGAACGGCTTGAAGCGCTCGTTGCTGGCTAGCGTGCCCACGAATACCGGAATCCGGGCGTCGGCATAGCGCTGAAGTAGGCGGCGCATATTGCCGCTGAACTGGGCGCCGCCCATCGCATAGATCGGTGAGTCGTAGGCAATGGACTGCTCGGCGACCATGCGCTCCATGAGAGTGCTGCCCGGCGCCTCGCCACGTCCGCGCGCGCCGAACTGCGTCACGGTCCAGCGCAAGCCGTCGCGCAGCAGCTGGATGGTGCGTATGTCGTGCAGCCGTAGGTACAGGCGGATCAGTCCTGGGAACTGGCCGACGGACTCGGACGATCCGACCCCAAGTGCGCCGTAGTATTCATTGTGCCCGGCGTAGATAAGAACGGCGTCGGGCTGCTGGGCTATGATTTCATCGGCGAAGTCGAGCAGCGTGTACGAATTGATGGCCGCCATCGCCGTGTTGATCACCTCAACGTGGCGGTCGGGGTAGGAAGCCTGCAAGCGCTGCTTGAGCATCCGGCTGAAGCTGCCGCCGTGGTAATATGGATACCCCGCCGCGCTGGAGCCGCCTTGAACAACGATGCGTAGGGCGTTCTCGGGCTTCTCGGCCAGGAAGTAGTCGGGTACGCTCCGTGGGGGCTGGGCTTGGTTGAAGAAGTAGCGCTTCCCTACGTCGGGGTTTTGGTACAGGTAGCCAGTGGCGGCTTCGTTGGGGATGAAGAGGGGATAGGCGGCGCCATATCCGCCCAGCCGAAGCCCGACTTCCAAGGCCAAGAAGAAGAGCACTGGGATGGACAGGGCGATGAGGTAGAAGACCCTGCGCTTTGATGCCGATGGCGATGTGGGAGGAGTGGCCAAGAGGCGCCCCATGATGGTGCAATGAAACAAGTGTCACAACGCGAGGCACGAAACCCGGATTGGAAGCGCTTGTGAAACTAAAGCGCTTCCACAAAAAATCAAAGAGCAATCGAGCACTCTTGAAGGCCGCAAAAACGACGAAATAGCCAATTTGCAGGGCTCTGGCGCCGCTGCCGAACGCGCCACCGTGCTGGAGCCGTCAGGGCATGTGAAAAAATGACTTGACCTTTCTCGTAATATGGGCTTAATTCGGCTGCGAATGATGTAAGCGCTTACATAGCGAGATACACCTGTTGCCCATCACGATCTACGACATAGCGAGCGAAGCCGGGGTCTCCATCGCGACGGTATCGCGGGTCTTCAACAACCACCCGCGGGTCTCCGATAGCACCCGTGCGCGCATCCTAGAGCTCGCCGACACCATGGGCTACATGCCGCATGTGTCCGCCCGTAGCTTGGCGCAGCAGACGACCAACCTGATCTCGGCTGTCATTCCCATGCTCTCGAACTACTTCTTCATGGAGGTCATCCGGGGCCTGCAGGATCGGCTGGCCGAGAGCGATTACGATTTGCTGGTCTACTCGGCACACGGCATTGAGGATGTAGACGCGCAACTCGAGCGGGCTTTGCAGCGCGGGCGCTCCGCAGGCGTCATGCTCTTCTCCACGCCGTTGTTGCCTGAGCACACCAAGCGCCTCAAGCGCCGCAATCACCCGGTTGTGTTGGTCGACTCGTTCCACCCTGAGTTCGACTCGGTCTCGGTAGACAACGTGCTGGGCGGGAGCGTGGCGACTGAACACCTCATCGCGCAGGGCGCCACGCGCATCGGGTTGATCTCCGGCAATGCGCAGTCTGTACCTGCCCGTGATCGGCGTACGGGGTACGAAGCAGCACTACGCCGCGCAAACCTCGACATCGACCCGCGTCTGATCGCCGTAAGCCACGACGCAGATGAGCATGGCTACAACGAGCGGGAGGGCTATGCGCTCGTTGAGCGACTGCTCAAGTCGGGTGCCGAAATGGATGCGGTGTTTGTGGCCTCAGACATTCAGGCACTTGGTGTCCTCCGTGCGTTGCACGATCACAACGTCGGCTGTCCCGAAGACATCAAAGTGGTCGGTTTCGATGACATCAAGATCAGCGAGTACGTGGGGCTGAGTACCATGCGCCAGCCGATGTACGAAATGGGGCGCCTGGCTGTCGAGAAGATTCTGCACCGCATAGGGCAGCCTGATCATCCTACCTCACACACCTTGTTCGCCCCTAAATTGGTGGCGCGCGATACGAGTTCGGGGAACGTAGGAACCGCTTCCAGAGTGAATGGGACGAGGGCCAGTTATTCGTGAGATGGATCTGAGGACGAGGACATACGGGGCATGGCGTACGCTCTTGTGCGTGGGCGCGATCGCGGTGACAGTTGCTGGATGCACGGTCGCACACTCCGAGTCGACCGACGACCCCGTTGCCGCTGTAGCCGACCTTGGCGTTGACGCGGAGGCGTTTCGGACGTTCTACATAGACTACCTGCTGCGTACGGGCGTCAAGGACAGCGCAACGCTGCGTCGCACGCTGCTTCAGCAGCTGGTAACCGATAAGCTCTATCTGAAGTCGGCTTTCGACAACGGCATCCAGGCCACGCCAGCTTATGAGACCGCCGCCGAGCAGATCCGGCAGAAGGTCCTGCTCGACGCATACGCCGAGGCCGTGCTGTACGACACGCTCACCGTGGACGAGGCTGAGGTGCGCGCCATGTTCGTCCGCGCCAACACGACCCTCGAAGCGCGTCACCTGTATGCCCATACGCAGGCCCAAGCGGAGTTGCTGCGTGACCGCCTCGATGCCGGGGAGACTTTCGAAGCCCTTGCTGCTGAGGTGTTCGCCGACCCACAGTTGGCGGCCACGGGCGGATCGGTAGGGACGTTCGAGTTCGACGAGATGGACCCGGCTTTCGAAGAGGCTGCGTACCAACTGGCAGAGGGAGAGATATCCGATCCTGTGAAGACCGCGCAGGGGTACTCTGTCATCCAGCTCACCTCTCGGTTCACCAAGCCGCTCATCACCGAGACGGAGTTCCAGAACCGCCGCGACAACATGACGGCGTACGTCCGCTACCGCAAGCAGATCGCCGCGCGCCAAGCGCATACGGCACAGCTTCGGGAAGCGCTTGCTATCCAAGTAGACGATGCCGGAATCGAGGCAATGGCCGGCCAGATCAGTGGTCAAGACCTTGTCACCAAGGGTGAGCTGAGCCAGCCCATCGTGCAGTTTATCCGGGATGGGCAGCCCGTCACCTGGACGCTTGCTGACTTTCGAGAGGCTGCCCAGTTCACCGACGCCCGCCAGCGCGCGCAGATCGAAGACGAAGCCTCGCTGCGTCAGTTCGTGGATGGGTTGGTGGTACGCGCTGAGATGCTGCGCCGTGCCGAAGCTAGCGACCTAATCAGCAAGCCAGCGGTGCAACGCCACTACACGACGGCGCTGGATGACTGGGT
This sequence comes from Bacteroidota bacterium, assembly GCA_038747545.1. GTDB lineage: Bacteria > Bacteroidota > Rhodothermia > Rhodothermales > JBCCMF01 > JBCCMF01. The sequence goes on along the minus strand of JBCDJT010000049.1, from coordinate 22,933 downwards.
CGTCCGGGAGGCCAAAGCGGAAGTGCGCGCATCCGTCGTCGTCCCCGAAGACAGCGTGGCGGCGTACTTCGAGCGCTACCGCGAGGAATACACGCTACCTGTCGAAGTGGAGGTCCGCGAGGTGCTTGTAGACACGAAGGCCGAGGCTGAGCAGCTGCGTGCGAAACTAAGTGAGCGCACCTTCGCCGACCTTGCCGCTGCGCATTCGCTGCGCCCTGGGGCTGCCTCAACCGGGGGGAGCCTGGGCTTTGTGCGGAAGGTGCAGCTGGGGCGCCTGGGCGACATGGTCTTTGGCGCCGCCGAAGGCGATGTGCTGGGGCCTGTGGAGATCGCGGGCCGCTATGCACTCCTTCAGGTTGGGCCACGGCGCACTGCACGCGCGGCCACCTATGAAGACGTGGCGCCGCAGATCCGCAGCGACCTGCGGGCGCAACTCGCCGAGCGTGCCGTCAAAGCGAAGGCGCAGCAGCTACGTCAGCAGTACCCCCCTGTGCTTTACCTCGATCGATTGGACAGCCTGCAATTGGTGCCGCACGATGACGCGGCGACCCTCGCGCAGCAGTAACCCTACACTCGTTTTTAACCTGCATGACTACACAGACACCACGAATGCGCATCGCCTGGAGCTTGGCGCTACTCATGCTGCTCGCGGCAGGCCCGGCTTGGGCGCAAAGCGGCAAGATTGCTGGTACCGTGACGGACGCCCTCACAGGTGAGCGGCTGCCGGGCGTGAACGTGCTCATCGAAGGCACGACACAGGGTACGGCCACCAACATTGACGGGGAGTACGTCATCATCGGTGTGCGCCCTGGGACGTACACCATCGTGGCGTCGTACATCGGTTTCGCCAATGCGCGTAAGCCCGATGTGCTCGTTAGCGTGGACCTGACGGCTACCGTCGACTTTGAGCTGCGCGAAGAGGTGTTTGAAGGCGAAGAGATTGTGGTGACGGCCGAGGTGCCCGTGGTGCGCAAAGACCTCACGAGTAGCGAGGCGCGCGTGACGGCCGAGACGATCGAGAAGCTGCCTGTGACCGAACTGGGGCAGCTGCTAGAGGTCCAGGCAGGTATCACGACCCGCGGCGGCGCCATCCACGTGCGTGGCGGCCGCAGTAGCGAGGTGGTCTACATGGTGGACGGTGTGCCCGTCAGCGACAGCTACGACGGCTCGGCGGCAGTCCAGCTAGAGAACGACGGCATCCAAGAGCTGCAGGTTATCTCGGGGACGTTCAACGCCGAGTACGGCAACGCCATGTCGGGCGTGATCAACATCGTCTCGAAAGAGGGCCGCTCGGATCGCTTTGGCGGCTCGGCCGAGTTCTTCGCCGGGAGCTACGCGGTGAGCGGCAGCGGCGGGGAAGAGGCCTTGCTCGGCATCGATGCGGACGAGTTCACCAGCGCGGGCGTGCCGTACCGCGACATCGACCCCTACTCATATTTGCCCGTCAACGCGACGCACTTCACCAACGGCTCCGTTTCCATCGAAGGGCCGATTATTGGCAACAAGCTGACGATCTTTGCGCTAGGGCGCTACTTCCGCAACGAGGGCTGGCTCTACGGCGCGAACATCTACAACCAGGATGGCACGTTTGGCGACTCCACGCTGGTGCCCATGAACAGCTTCGAGAAGGGCAGCTGGCAAGCTAATCTGCGCTACCAGCTCAACAACAACATTATCCTGAACCTCAGCACCTTGGGCTCACAGTCGGTGGGCGATAGCTATGGCGGGGGCGTCCGCTGGGTGCCGTCGTCACAGCCTACCAACTACGATGGTGGCTTTGATGTGCGCCTCAAGATGACGCACCTGCTCAGCGCTAAAACGTTCTACACGCTCAACGTGGGGACCTTCTTCCGCCGCGCCGAGAGCTACGTCTTCGAGGACCCGTTCGACGACCGCTACAACGACTTCTTCCTCAACCAGCCCGACTCGGTTGAGGTACAGCCGGGCGTGTTTCAGGAGGTGCCTGCAGGCGGCTTCTTCTACGCCCGCGGCGGGACGTCGCTCGGGCAGTTTGAACGCACCACTCGCTCGTACCTGATCAAGGGCGATCTCTCCACACAGCTGGGCCGCAACCACCTCATCAAGACGGGCTTCCAGGCCAAGGTAGACAACCTGTTTTTCGAGGCCTACCAGCTCCAGGCCGAGATAGACCCGGTGTCAGGAAACCCCGTGACGCCGTTCCAAACCGCCATCCCCGACCGCAACTCGTCGCGTTTCAACAGCTTCGAAGATGTGAGCCCCATCACGATCAACGCGTACATCCAGGACAAGATGGAGTTCGAGAACTTCATCGTGAACGCTGGACTGCGCCTCGACTACTTCGACGCGCGCGCCGAGGTGCCCGCCGATTCGTCGGATCCCAACATCTTCAACCCGCTCAAGCTGACCAACCGCTTCTTTGACACCAACGGCGATGGCATCATCACCGACGACGAGGAGCGGGACGACAACCGACTCAGCATCGAAGACCGCGAGGCGTACTGGTGGCGCGAGGTCGATCCCAAGATCCAGCTCTCGCCGCGCCTGGGCGTGGCCTACCCGATCACCGAGCAGGGCGTGATCCACTTCTCGTACGGGCTCTTCTTCCAGATCCCCACGCTCAACAACCTGTTCGACAACTTCGGCTACAAGGTGCCAGCGCTCTCCGGAAACTACGGCCCGTTCGGCAACCCCGACCTAGACGCGCAGAAGACGACGATGTACGAGATCGGCTTCAAGCAGGGCTTTGGCGACTACCTGCTCGACCTGACCGCGTATTACCGCGATGTGCGCGACTGGGTGTCGACCTCGGTGCCCATCCGTACGGCGCTGCCGGGCATCAACTACGTCGTGTTTACCAATCGCGACTACGCCAACACGCGCGGCGTCACGCTGACCTTCTCGAAGAAGTACACGGGTAACTTCGGCTTCGACTTCAACTACACGTTCCAGGTGGTAGAGGGCTCGAACTCGAACCCGGCAGACGAATTCTTCTCGCTCTTGGGCAACGGCCAGCCTACGCTAGCGCTGCTGCCCCTCAACTGGGACCAGCGCCACCGCATCGCGGGCGCGGTGTACACGGGCGGGAGCGACTGGGGCGGCTCGCTGCGCTTCCGCGCGGGCACAGGCTTCCCGTACACACCTTCCTTCCCACAGGCTGCGCTCGTGGGCTCGGATGTCGTGCCGGAGTTTCCCTCCAACTCGCGCCGCTTGCCGCAGACCGCCGAGTTCGACATCAACGTCTACAAAGAGTTTGACCTGGGCGCCGTCCGCCCCCGCGTGTTCGTCGACATCCTCAACCTGCTCGACACCCGCAACGTGCAAGGCGTCTACGGCGACTCGGGCCGGCCCGACGTGACCATCAACCAACGGCAGTCGGCTGCGGACCCCGGCTTCTTTGTGCGACCCGAGTTCTACTCTGAGCCGCGACGCATCCAACTAGGCGTGCAGGTGCGGTTCTAACGATGACCATTATGACCCGATATATGACGACATCCATCCGATGGGCCGCGGCGCTAGTCATGCTCGCCGTGGCTGTCCCTGTGAGCGTACAGGCGCAAGACACGGGCGTGGACCGCACGTATGTACCGAGCCAGGAGCGTGTGGACCCGTTTGAGCGTCGCCGCGACAACATCGACGCGAACAACATCCGTGCTACCATCACCAACTGGACGCAGACGGCGCAGTCCGGCGACCCCGGCGACTTCTGGTACGAGTGGCCCAAGAATACCAACCGCCGCTACGTGGCCCTTACCCAGCTGTGGGTGGGCTCGCAGGTGCAAGATGACAACGGCGAGGACATCTGGATCGTCAACGTCTCCGACTTCCGCACCAATCCCAACGACGAAAACATCTCGTGGACGTTTGAGCCCATCAAGGGCTACGTCAATCCAGCTGGTGCGGAGTCCGGCATCGCACAGTCCGATGACCCCACCTCGTGGCCGTCGTTCTGGCCCGACAAGCAGGGCGATGTGAACGATCCGGGCTGGTCAGGGTCGTGGAACGGCTTCTTCGGCCGCGACGTGTTTAACGCTGACCAGGAGTTCTTCTACAAGGCGGGCGACGACCAGTACAACCGCTACCCCAACTACTTCCCCGATGAGACCGACCTGACGCGCAAGGGCCTTGGCATCATCGCCGATACGCGTGTGATGGCGTGGAGCCAGATCCTGATTGACGACGTGATCTTCGCCCTGCACGGCATCACCAACGACGGCACAAAAGACCTCGACCGCGTGGGCATTGCCGTGTGGCTGGCCGATTGTGTGGGCGGGGACTGTAGCGACGACGTACCGTTCTTCGACCTCCTCGAAGACGTAGCGTGGATGACCGACCAAGACGGCATCGGCGACCAGAACTTTGGCAGCAACCCGGTGGGTGTGGCCGCCATTGCGTTCCTTGAAACGCCGGGCAACGCCACCGACCGCATCGACAACGACGCCGACGGCTCCACCGACATCAACTGCGATCCGATGGTTGGCGAGTGCAGCAGCCCGGTCGTGCCAGAAAGCTTCCTCGTGGGCGAAGACCCGCTCAACGCCATCGACGACAACGGCAACGGCTTGGTCGATGAAAACCAGACGCACATCCCGTTCAGCAGCCAGGACGTCCAGCAAGTGGGTGTCGGGTACGCCGACTTCATCGACAACGACGCCGACGGCGAGCCGATGAGTCCGGCCGTTACGTTGGAGATGGTGGGCGCCTCGGCGAGCGACCGTTGGAACCGCTGGCCGCCCAACCCCGAGAGCGACCCCGTGCAGACCGCGCTGGATGGCTCGCCGATCATCCACCTCGTGGGCGTAGGTGAAGACGACCAAGGCCTCGGCTTCAAGGACAACATCGACAACGACGACTCCTACGTCAGTCCGCAGCCGCCGTACCAGTACCTGACCGAGCCCGGTTCGCCCACGGTTACCCAAGAGATGGTGGATGCCGCTGCTACCGATCCATATGGTCGCTTCCGTGTGCCGGGCACTGACATCATCTTGTACGCCGTCGGCCCTGAAGACCTGGGCAAAGCCTACGCCGATGGTATCGATAACGATGAAGACGGCGCCGTGGATGAGGGCATCGACGAGGGCATCGATGAGATGATCGACGAGAGCCGCTCCGACGGCATCGACAACGACGGCGACTGGAACCCGCTCCGCGACGACGTGGGCCTCGACGGCGTCGCGTTCAACGGCGACCCGGGCGACGGCGACATGTCGCCCACGACGGGTGCGGGCACCGATCTGCCCGGTGAGCGCAACATCGACAAGACCGACGTCTCGGAGTCGGACCAGATCGGGATCACGAACGTCCAGAACTTTGGATCAGGCGCCCTCAATATCAGCAACGTGTCGGACCGCCGCCTCTTCTTCGACTTCCTGCTGCCGGGCGAGTTCGACACCGAGCAGCCTGAGCCGGGCGACAACGACCTGACGGTGTCGAGTGGGCTCTTCCCGCTGGCGGCGGGGCAGACCGAGCGCATCTCGCTGTCGGTACAGTTGGGCTTGACGCAAGAGGAAGCACTGCAGGGCCGCGACTTTGCGCTGCAGGCCTACCAGGAGGACTACCAGTTCGCGCAGGCCCCGGTGACGCCTACGCTGCGCGCCGTAGCGGGCGATGGGCGCGTGACGCTGTATTGGGACTCTGATTCGGAAGAGTCGGAAGACGCCTTCCTGCAGGGGCTGGGCCTGCCATTCCGCGACTTTGAGGGCTATCGGATCTACCGTTCCACGGACCCCGCCTTCCTTGACCCGCTGGAGATCACCGACGGGCGTGGCAACCTGACGTTCCGCACGCCGCTCCGCTCGGCTGAAGGCAAAAGCGCCATCTTCGACCTCATCAACGAGAACGAAGGCTTCCACCCGGTCGACGTCAACGGCATCAAGTACTTCATGGGCAACAACGTCCGCGATGCCGACCTGGGCGAGGACGAAACGGGGCTGACTCACACCTTCATTGATTCTACGGTGACGAACGGCCTGACGTACTACTACGCGCTGACGGCCTTCGATTTTGGCGCGCCTACGGGCAACATCCCGCCTACCGAGACCCCCATCCGCATCCAGCGCGCCCCCGACGGTACCATCACCACAGGGCCAAACGTAGTTGAGATCACGCCTACTCAGGCTGTCGCGGGCTACGAAGGCGCCGACCTTGTGGACCTGGCACGTGTAGCAGGCTCCACCAGCAGCCGTATCGGCTACGAGATCATCGACCCAACGGTGTTGGAAGAGGGCACACGCTACCGCATCGTCTTCGAAGACACGTTGCTGCTTGGCGATCGCAACACGCCCGACACGCTCACGACGAAGAACTTCTCGCTCATCGACGTGACGAATAACCGCACGCTGATCGACCGCTCGACCACGTTCGGCGAAGACAGCGAGTCGCCCGTGCTCTCCGACGACGACGACCCGCTGGGCTTCCAGCTGTTCTTCATGCTGGAGCCGTTTGTGGTGCTCAATAAGCCCGCATCCTTGTGGAACGACGACCCGGGCGACGCAGGCATCTACCCGATCACCCTCGACCCGTACCTGTCGGCGGGCTTTGTCAAAGGACTGCGTAACCCGAACGACTACCGCATTCGTGTGGTGGGCGATGGCCAAGGCATGTCAAGCGAGATGCAGGTGACGCGGCGGACGACGCTCCCCGCGCGGCCAACGAACGTTGAGGTCTTCCAGGTCGCGCCCGACGGCACCGAGACGCCCGTGGAGTACGGCTTCTGGGACCTGACCGGCCCCGACTTCGTCTCGCCCACGGCGACCACACCGGCTTCGCTGAGTGCCGACCCTAGCATCGGCGAGAGCGATCTGATCATCATCCGAGAGCGGCAGGTGGGCCAGCCTGACAGCGACCCGGTCATCACGTGGCGCATTGGGTTGAACTTCGTGTTCTCCGACCGCGCCAGCCCCACCCAGGGCGATGCGATCGATGTTATCACCCGCAAGCCGTTTCTCTCTACTGACGTGTTTGAGTTCACGACGCGTGCCTCCGCGGTAGACGCCGAGCGCGCGGCGAACGAGTTGGAGAACATCAACGTGGTGCCCAACCCCTACGTGGCCACCAACCAGTTCGAGGGGCTGAACCCGTTCAGCACAGGCCGCGGCCCACGCGTGATTAAGTTCATCAACCTGCCCGCGCAGTGTACCCTCCGCATCTTCACCGTGAGTGGGAAGCTCGTGCGTACGCTGCAGCGCGACATGGGCAGCAACGATGCCACGAGCCTGCTCGACGGGACGCTGGAGTGGAACCTGGAGAGTGAGGACGGGCTCGGCGTATCGTACGGAGTCTACCTGTATCACGTGGATGCGCCTGGCATCGGCGAGCACACGGGCACCTTCGCCATCATCAAATAAGCGAGGGACCCATGACGACGACCAAAACAACGACGCACATGATGGCTCGAAGCCTCGGCGTAATCTTGATTCTGGCCCTCTTCGGCCTCGACGTAGCCTACGCCCAGTTCGGTAGCGTGACGCGCAACGTCACCAAGCGCGGTACTACCGCCGCCGACTTCCTCAGCATCCCCGTGGGTGCCCGAGGCGCGGCGATGGGCGGCGCCGTCACCGCTACTGTAAACGACGCCTCGGCCATCTACTGGAACCCCGCGGGGCTGGCTGAGATGCGCGCGGGGGCAGGCTTCATGGCGGAGTATGCGCAGTGGCTGGCCGGCATCGACTTCAACTTCGCATCGGTCGTGCTGCCTGCGGTTGGCGGCACGGTGGGGATCGGCGTCACCTCCATGCGCACCGCAGAGATGGACGTGACGACGGTGGCCCAACAGAACGGGACGGGCGAGACGTTCAGTGCGGGCTCATTTGCAGTCTCGGCATCCTACGGCCGCGCCCTCACCGACCGCTTCTCGCTGGGCTTGACGGGGAAGTACGTGAACGAGCGCATCTGGAACTCCTCGGCGAATGGCTTTGCGGTTGACGTGGGTACCATGTTCGTCACCCCGTTCCGCGACATCCGGCTGGGCGCCGCAATCTCCAACTTCGGCACGAAGCTACAGATAGCCGGCGACGACCTGCTGGCCGTGGTCGATATCGATCCCAACAACCAAGGCAACAACGAGAGCAACCGCGCCTTCCTACGCACCGATGCCTTTGACATGCCGCTCGTGATGCGCATTGGGGTAGCTGGCGAGGCATTCCAGACGGCCAGTAGCCGTCTCACGTTGGCCGTAGAGGCGCTTAACCCGAACAACAGCGAGCAGTACCTGAACTTCGGCGCTGAACTAGGCTTGCTGGGCGACCTCATCATGTTCCGAGCAGGCTACAGCGAAATACTGCTCGACAACAGCGTGCGCTCGCTCGCGCTCGGCGGTGGCTTGAACTACGCCTTTGGCCCGCTCGACCTCACCATCGACTATGCGTTCGAAGCACAAGAGTTTTTCGACAACGTGAACCGCTTTACCTTCAGCGCCCAATTCTGACGCTGTCCCATTGCTGCAGTCTAGCTGGAGCACCTTTTCCCTTCGCAAAACAACCCTCTTTTACTAACCTACAGAGAGACACATGAAACGATCTCTACTATTGATGCTGTGCCTAGCGATGCTGCCGGTGACGGCCTTCGCCCAGCGCACCGTCACAGCAAAGCTCAATACGGCTACTCTTGCGGATACAACCAGCATCTCGTCGCTGATCGAAATCAGGGGCGCGATTGATGGCAACCCCAATGGCGCCACAACTCTTCCCGATGACAACATCATCGACTGGAACGACTCGTCAACGCTCGAGCCATCGAATGCAGGCGGCGACTTTTGGGATCTGACGTTCCAGATTCCCGACGACGCTGAACTACAGTTCAAGTTCTACTCGCAGCAGGCCGAAGATCTCGGCATCGGTGGCTGGGAAGATGGTGACAACCACGTCATCCCTGCTGGCACGGGCGATGTGGATCTCGGACTCCACTTCTTTGTGAAGGGTGAAGGTCAGCCGTACGACTGGCGTCCGTTTGAGAGCAAGCAAGACTCCATCGGCGTCTGGTTCCGCGTGTTCGTCAACACAGAAGACGCCATCAACAGAGGCTTCGACCGCACGGCGGGGCAGACGTTTGCCGTCCGTGGCGGCAACTTCGACCCCGATGGCGATGATGGTCCCGAAGAAGGCATTGGCCCACTCGACTGGGGTGCCGACAACCTGATCCTCAGCCGCGAGAGTGATGACGACACGAAGCCTGGCTTTGATCTGTACTCAGGCGTTGCGTACTACCCAACGTCGCTTGCGGGAATGACCCAGGAGTACAAGTTCTACATCGTAGAACCCGCTGGCTGGGAAGAATTGCCGCAGGGTGGTAACCGTAGCTTCACCGTCCCAGCTTCCGATTCCACGCTGCACTGGTCGTACTACTCCGATTCTGCGCCTGCTGGTGAACTGCCTGTCACAGCCAACGTGATCTTCGCGGTCGATACGACGCCGCTGGAGCAGGTAGGCCTCTTCAGCGTGGCCGATGGTGATACGCTGCAGGTGCGCGGTGACTTTAACGGCTGGGATGCCGACAACCCCGACGATAGTGAACTCTTCCGCGTGCCAGGCGAGAACCTGTACGAAAACCTGATTCCGCTCACCGCGCTCTCAGGCTCCACGTTCAACTACAAGTTCTTCATCGAATACAACGATGAGCGGTTCAGAGAGAAGTTTGGCGTAGATCCGCCGAACGGCTGGGAAGAGCCCATCTCTACGACAGGGTCAAACCGTCGGTTTGAGTTCACTGGGGATGCCAACGCGGATCAAGACCTGGGCATCCAGTTCTTCAACGATATTCAGGAGGGCAACATTATCCCTGAGGGCACGCCAGAGATTGCTGTAACGTTCAGTGTGAACATGGCCTCTGCTGTCGACAACGCTTCTGATCCGTTCATCGCTGGCACCGACTCAGTGTACGTCGACCTACGTGGCGATGCGCTCTGGGCGTTTACGCAGGATAACGTAGACAACACCGCCATCCAGTCGCTCTACCTGACGGATGACGACGGCGACATGGTCTACACCGGAACGCTGGCCATGACCACGCCCACCTACAGCGCCCTGCAGTACAAGTATGGTTACGGTACGCAGCAGGATGGCTACTTCGACGAGACGGGCGGTGGCTTCTCCGACATCGGCCGCCGCCGCACGCGGTATGTAGCTGCGAACGCTGACGGCTCGTGGCCAGCCGAGTTTGCCTTCCCTCAGGAAGACTTTATCGCTGAGGGGCTCTTGCCGTTCGAAGAGAACCCGGTCACGGTTAACGTGGAAGAGGTGGACAGCGAACTGCCGAGCAACATCACGCTTTCGCAGAACTACCCGAACCCGTTCAACCCGGTCACCACGTTCGAATACACCATCGACCGTGCGATGGACGTGAGCGTGCGCATCTTCGATGTGATGGGCCGCGAGGTGGCGGTGCTTGTGGATGGTGTCCAGCAGGCATCGTCCTACCGCGTCACCTTCGACGCGAGCGACCTAGCGAGTGGTATCTATCTCTACCGGCTCGAGACGCCCGCACAGACCGTAACACGGCAGATGACACTGCTGAAATAAGCGGTTTTGGCGTCACGATTACAGCGGGCTGCCTCTCCATTGCGAGGGGCAGCCCGCGTCCTTTGGTAAGGACCAGATTACGCGTATCAACAGGCTGTGAAACCGTCAGCGTATGTTCACATCGGTTGACTTGCGCGCAGCCCGACGCCTATATTAGGCGCCCTTTCGGATACGGTTAGGTAGCTCAGTTGGTAGAGCAATGGACTGAAAATCCATGTGTCGGGGGTTCGATTCCCTCCCTAACCACATATTATTAGCCCTAAGTCATTGTGTTTACATGACTTAGGGCTTTGTCATTTATGGCATGCAGGCACCCTACAGGCACAAGTCGCCTGATCGAATAGCAACGCCCCCAGCACCACAGCCGACGTGTGATCGGCAGGGGACTGAGGGCGTAGGGCGATGCTACATCGCCAGCGGGCACCACCCCGCTCACCGCAAATACTGACAGCGTTACGCGGCTCGCTTTACCTCCTCCGACCACGGCTTGGCATTCATGCCTCGGATGAGCTTGATCTGTTCGGCGTAGCTGCATGCGTCGAAGAGGACGTCACCCAAGGCGCCTTCCAGCTCGGCCAGCAGCTTAGCGCGGATCTCAGGCCATGGTCTTGCTGCCAGTCGTGGCGTCAAGAAAACACGGTCGCCGGATTCGATTGCCTGTGACGGTGACAGAAAGCGCAGTTCTACCACCGTCTCGCTAACCTTCGGATCAGACTCGCCATCGACACCGTGCAGCACCCAGAAGCCATCGGGACGGCGCACGTTGGATGCAGCGATGCCGAGCAAGCGGTGCGCGAATGGGCTGCCATCATCTCCCGTCGCGGCCATGCCCGCCATGATGACGAGATCGACCGGGCTGATGGCTTCCAAGATGGAGCGTTCCGAAAGGGCACGACCCAAATGCTTGTACGGTTGCCGCCTCAGGCCTTCAAGTTGCTTCTTGCTCATGCCGCTACCCTCTCCACCTGAGCCGATGATGGGTTCGTCGTCAGCGTCCCGGCTGACTCAGCGCAGATGTACAACTCTATGCGGTTCACGATGTGGCGCAGGATGTTTGAGGCGCCGCGTAGTGCGGCATCCGAGATAGAGGGTCCTTCGGCGGTGCTTACAATGATGAAGTCTACAGCGGCTAGGAGGTCCTTTGTCTGCTGCGCCTCATCGGCGAGAAACAGGTTTTCTTGGATGCCGCCAGGTAGAGCGCACACGTGTGAAGGCGTGGTGTCTGGTGGGGGCGCGGTGGCCTGGCCGTGGGGTTGAGACATAGATTTGGGGATGTGAGGTTAGGATTTAGTGACAACGGGGTAAGCTGATGCGGCAACCAGTTCGGCAGTGCCGTTGCGCTCCTCCTGCTTCTTGATGGCCTTGAGTTGCTTCGTCAGCTCGCCCACGCGTTCACTGTAGGCGTAGCGCTTGCGGCGCTGGACGGTGAAGCGGTGGCCGTGGTAGTCGAACACCTCGCCGTCCTCCTCCAACAGTGCCGCCGTGAGCAGCGGTTTGATCGTGTCGAGTTCGGCGTCGATCTCGGCACGCTGTGCTTTGAGGGCGAGGTAGCGGTCTACAGGCGTGAGGTCGTCGAGGTAGCGCATGGGGTAGGCGAAGGGCTTGCGTGCGGTAGAGGCGAAATGTGGGCGCCAGAGGGGATGCCTTGACCCTTCACGCGTGAGTGTTGGGTTTGTCGGGTTTGAGGGGCAGAGCGGGCGATGGTCTATCGCCAGTGATCGCCTATCGCCCCACCCCTCGTCTTGTTGCTAGGCCCACGGGAAGCCGGGGACATCGGCGGGGACAGTAGCGCGCCAATCAGTCTCCATCGCAAAGGCGGCTTCCAGTTCTTCGCTCCACTCGGTGTATTCCTGGCGGAAGGTGGCACGGTCGGCGATGATGTGCGCCTCGATCAGTTCGAGGTCTTCAAGCGTCGTCTGGACAGTGCCGCCGAAGATGGTGTCGGTCACACGCTCGATCTCGTAGACTTCGCCGACATCGGCGCGTGGTGACGTGGGTCCGTAGTAGTCGCGGCTGTCGAAGACGGTGTAGGTGATGTCCCAGACGTGGCCGGGCTTGGCCTGTATCGTCGTCGTGAAGGTCGGTTGGGTCTGTGCTGCGGTGTTCATGGTGTTGCTCGTTGGTTTGGTGTGTGATGTTCGGGGTGTCCGCCCCGTTGTTTACCTAATGTACGGCTACCGTACAATTGTGTTTCGGTTACCGTACGTTTCACAAAACCTTAACGTACGTTCACCGTACACCTGCGCTGAATCAAACTTGCCGTCTGCATGGAATGGACACCGGATCGAGTCAAGGGGCTGCGGAAGCATCTTGGGCTCACACAAGAACAGTTCGCCGAGAAGTTGGGCTATCAGCGTCGGGGCACCATCTCCGACTTTGAGGGTGGGCGCCACGAGCCGAACCCGCAAGCTCAAATCATCCTGACAATGCTAGCCGATCAGTCTGATTTCCAAGACGAGCAATAAAAAACCCGGCAGCGCGGACACACCACCGGGCCGACTCCTCAGAGGAGCCTTGTCCCAACAAGCAATCGGAACGTGAGGAAGATACACCATGTCAAGCGAGAGCCCACAGGACGCCACGAGAGGCACGCAGACGCCGCGTGAGGGTGATCTACCTTTACAACCTTTACACACGCGCACGCGCGAGCAGACGGACGCTGACGGCTTACCGCTCGCTCCGGTGGCTGACACCGACTGGGCACGTGCGCAGCTCGCCTACGCCCGCTGGAAGGCGCAGTACGACAAGGTGAAGGTCGAGCCGCCGGATGATCTCGCCTTTGCTGACACGCTGCCGCTGTGGGAAGCCCTACCCGATGTGTTCGACGGGGACGATCTCCACGGCCTAGCGCTCGACGAGGTGTTCGCGGATCAGGCGACCACGCGAGCAGCACGTCGTCAGATCGTGGCGTACGCTGAGGGCTGCATCCTGTCCTGGACGCGTGAGGGGCGCATCAGCTACACGCCGAGGGACGAGACGGCGTTTCTAGTGGGTGGCAGACTGCCGGGGCACCTGATCGCGCACGTGAGCCGCTGGACGAAGTCGGCCTGATTGCCGTGCTTCTGACAAACGAGAGGCGGTCACTGTGTTAGCACAAGCCGCTGTGTCTGCTGGAACGTACCCGCTTGCAGCCGGACCAGGTACACCCCGCTCGGCAACCCCGACGGCGCCCATGATGCCGTGTGCTGCCCCGCCGACTGCACGCCTGTCACCAACTGTGCCACGCGGCGGCCCAGCACGTTGTACACCTCTAGCACCACCTCCGCCTGCTCAGCCAGCGCGTACGGGATGCTCGTGACCGCACCAAACGGATTGGGGTACGCCGCGCCCACATGCGTCTCCAACGGCAGCTCTTCACGCGGTGGTGACGGAGCTGTGGCCTGCTGAGTCGGGGCGGACACGCGTGCTGTGGCGGCCTGCGATGAAGTAGAAAGGTCTGCTCCACTGATGGCGGTCAACGGGGCTGCTTCTGGACTCGTTTCTGGAAACGTGCGCAGCTGTGGAGAGGGAGCCGGAATCGTGCCCGGTCCAATCTTGAACGTAGCGCCTTGAGCAACCTTGAAGCCTGCTCCGAGTGTGTAGCTACTGCCGCTGGGGTCCATCACGACCTCTACATCGGCGCCGTTCTCAACGTGCAGCGCGGCGTTGGTGAAGGCCACGTGGGCCAGCGTGAGGTCGGCGCCGTCTACGGTGACCGTTCCGCCATCGAACGTGACAGGTGCGGCCGCACTGCCGATGATGCTCTGTGGGCGACTGTCGTCGATGGCGATACGTACCTCAGCGGAGGAGGCCAGATCGAAGGTCGAGCCGGGGAGGATATGAACCTTTTCAGCGGTTGAGGTCAGATCGATCTCGGCATTGGACGCTAAGGTGTAGGTGCCCGCTTGATTGGCGAGGAAGCCGCCATTGGTGTAGCGCAGCGAGCGACCTGAGCCGAGGGCGTACACACCGCCACCATCAGGCATAGTGCAGGCACACGAGCCGGTGATGTCGGTGCCCGCTTCGTCGAGTATGACGCCGGTACCGCGTGCAATGAGTTCAGCACAGCCGCCATTGAAGATAGCTGCCGAGTTGAGGATCAATGTCCCTTCAGTCTCAATGAGCGCGTTCTGCTCAAGCGTGAGAGTGGAATTTGCTTCGAAGGTGAGTTCACCAAATTCTCGGATAAAAATATCGGTGCGGTCGCTTACGTCTAGCGCACCAGTCATCAAGACGCTGCTGCCGGATTCGAAGCTCACCTCCGAATTTCGACTGATTACGAAGCTGCCATCGAGCACGTAGGATCCTTCAAGTGCCCAGTCTTCATGTCTAGCAATAATATCACCACTCAAGCCTATTTCGTGCGCATCGGTCAGGAGCTTCGTGATGCCTGTTTCCTGGGGGTAGTTGCTGTGGACCGTGAATGAGAAGCTGTTGCCAACCTTGGTGATGTTGGTGATGGCTATCCGTTCATCGATGGCAGGCGATTCGTGGAAGGCGATATTTTGCCTGGTGAAGGGGAGGTAGCGGTCGCCTACACCGAAGCCGGGCGTATACATGCCAGCTGGATTGCGGGAATCGGCGCCGTAGTTACCACGCCGTATGCTGAACAGGCTGTTGTGCAAGCTGGAGTAGTAGCTGTTGCCACACCCTGTGGCCAGCGGAGCCTTGCTCAGGTACAAGCCTTCTGTCGGCAGATAGAAATCGGCCGCATCGTCGTCGTCGTTTCCTGGGCCGGGCGGGCTATCCCAGTACGTGGAGTGCATGCGGGCTTCCACGATGAGATCGCCGCAGCCATCGGTGCTGCCGTTGCGAATCCAGAGCACATCGGGCTCGGTGGGATGGACGACGGCGGCATCACGCAGGGTGACCGACGTGGAGGCGCCTGTGATGGCCGAAGCGTCGAGGTGTTGGATGTTCGCCCAGCCGAGCTTGATGCGGTCCCCGGCGCTGTAGCTGATTCGCGGACTGGCATTCATGACGCTGAGGTAGTCATGTTCCCTCGTTGCATTCGTTTGTGACGCATCGGTATGTCTTAGGTCGAAATGGCGGTGTCCTAATTCGTGCGCGATGATGCGGATAGCCGATTTTCGAGTGTATGCAGTGTTCAAGATGCCTGACCCGCTATATGTATTGTCAATCACCTGGTAGCTTCCCAACATCAAAGGACTTTCAGAACTGGTTGGTGTGAATGCGTCGCCAAAGAACAATGGTGACCCTAGTGAAGTGACGTTGTTGGGCTGTGGCCCAGTGGGATTAGGTGGGAAATCATCACGGGCGATGGTGGTTAGTGAGAGCCCTCTGAATACCATGATGACCATGTCGAACCGGCCATCAGACACCAGATCGGTGCCGTCACCATTGGTGTACAGGTCCCACTCAGAAGAGGTGAAGTCGAGCCCTTCCGAGTTGGCATTGACATATTCAATGACTTCACGCGACAACTTGACGGCACCATTTCGGTACGGAGTACGGTTGCTATCATACCATGCCCTGGCTTCATCAGGGATGTAGGTGTGAGGCCATACACGGCCTCTCAAGTTGAGCCTCCCATTCGACATACGGTTGTAAAAATCAGTGAGGGAGCCATCTGTAATCGTTGTAGTACCGGGTAAGTCGATAACGGTATTTGCCCATGCTGGTAGTTGTCGAGCCTTATCGGTATCTGTCCCGATGGTCTCAAAGGGCAGGTTAGCAGGCCATTCTGTAGACGGATCTTCGGTCCACGACTGATACTCATTGATGGTCCAGCTATCAGACTGCCCTGCGCAATTGACGTCATAAGAGACCCCTGCGGTGCTAGCAACGACAAGACCTGCAGATGTCCATCCATCGAATCGTTTACAGTCGCGATAGCTATTGTCCTTGTGTTGCACAAAGATCACCAAGGCATTGACCGTGCCCTCGGCTGGAAAGCGAAACTGAGGTGCGATCACACTTTGGCTTGCGTGTCCCCCCCCTGAGTTCAGGGAATGGATTGCGCAGGTATGCCCGACACCTTGGGCGCTGGCGAGACCGCTCAAGAGCATCAGGATAGACGGAGAGAAGCAGACAATGCTCACAAGCCTTGATAGAGTAGGCATTAGTAAACCGTGATTTTTGTGGTCCCATACACTTGTTCGCTGGCTCGGACACGCATGGCGTAGACACCCGGTACAATCGTGTCGGGCACAGTCCAAGCATGATGCGTCGCGCCACCTGTACTCCAAACCGGGCCGTAGCGCGCCACCGTCTGCCCCAGCACGTTGACCACCTCGAACGAGACTGGCTCGGCACTGGGTAGCGTCAACGCCACCGTAAAGCGATCACGCACAGGGTTGGGGTAGACCTCCATACGCGCTTTGGACAATGCTTCCGGCTCCTCATTGGGCAGCGCGATCAAACGTCTGAGTTCACTCACATCGCCCCACTCACGGCCACCTACTAACGCACCCACCAGACTACCGCTTGGGCCGACGTTATAGGTGTACCTCGCAGGCCCCATCAAAAATGTCGGATAGACGACAAGTTCTAGATTTGTAGTGTCCGCGGCTATGCCTCTGGCGTCCTCACGAAGTTCCACAATCAAGGGCTCGTCTGGCCGCCACCAGAGCTCAAGAGTGTCCAGGGGAGCTGCTGTAGCGAATATTGAGGTAGGTGACGTGGCGATCGTGGTGTCTGCTCGTTCGGTAATCCTGTCGGGGCCTCCAGGTCCGATACTTGCCCGCAGCAGGTAGAAGTCATCGGTGAACTGAAACCAGTCTCTCTGACCTATGGCACACGAAGTGCCAAATTCGACATTGCAATATATCGTCCTCCATGCGGTCCAGCGTTGTCCATCGATGAGGGTGTCACGATCTGTTGTGCGGACCTCTCGTACAAGCACGGGAGCCTGTTCGTACTCATAGTACCAGTAGTTGCCCAGTTCGAGGGGAAACCAGCGTGTGGGGTCGAGGTCGCTGTAGTCCTGCGCCTGCACGCTCAATGGGGCGAGCAGCAGAATCAGCCAGAGGGGGGAGCGCGTCGTCATACCAGCACCAGGGGGTGAGTGAGCAGAACGCGGTTGGCCGAGACAACATGCAGCACGTACGCCCCAGCAGCAAGCGAAGGCGGGAGCATCCACGGATGATGTGTCGTTCCGCTCATGCTCCAAACCGGGCCGTAGCGCGCCACCGTCTGCCCCAGCACGTTGATCACCTCAAACGAGACTGGCTCGGCACTCGGCAGCGTCAGCGTCACCGTAAAGCGGTCTCGCACAGGGTTCGGGTAAACTTCCAGGCGCACTTCGGGCAGAGCATCCTGCGGCTCATTCGGCAATGCAATCAACCGTCTTAACTCGCTTACATCGCCCCACTCAAGACCGTTGACCAGCGCGCCAACAAGGTGCTTGCTCGGGCCGATGTTGTACACAAATTCACTCATGATCGGCATAAACAGAGGACCGGCACCTAATGCGATGTTTGTTGAGTCGGCGGCACGGCCCTGCGCAATCTCGAAGCGCGCAACGATTAGGGGCTCGTCTGGCCGCCACCAGAGCGCAAGTGTATCTACAGGAGCAGTTGTTGCGAACATTGAGATAGGCGAAGTAGCAAGAAGCGTGTCAGCACGCTCTAGTATTCTGTCAGGCCCCAATCCCACGCCAGCGCGCAGTAGATAGAAGTCCTCGGTGAAGCGAAACCAACTCCTAAGGCCAACTGTGCACGAGGTGCCAAACTCAAAATTACAGTAGACCGTCGTTTGGGCAGTCCACCTTTGCCCATCGATGAGCGTATCGCGATCCGTGGTGCGGACCTCTTGTACGAACTCAGGGGGCTCGTCGTACTCGAAGTACCAGTAGTTGCCCAGTTCGAGCGGAAACCAGCGCGTGGGGTCGAGATCGCTGTAGTCCTGCGCCTGCACGCCGAGCGGCACAAGCAGCAGAACCAGCCAGAGTGAGGAGCGCATCATCATACCAGCACCAGGGGATGAGTGAGAAAAACCCGGTCAGCTAAGCGCACATGCAGCACGTAGGCACCAGCAGCAAGCGAAGGCGGGATCAGCCAAGGGTGATGCGTCGTGCCTCCCATGCTCCATATCGGCCCGTAGCGCGCTACTGTCTGCCCCAACACGTTGACGACCTCAAACGAGACGTGCTCGGCACTCGGCAGCGTTAGTGCTACTGTGAAGCGACCACGGGCTGGGTTGGGGTAGACCGCAAGTCGCGCTTCGGGCAGCGACTCGGGTGGTTCATTCGGCAATGCAATCAGGCGCCTCAAATCGCTCACATCGCCCCATTCACGACCGTTTATCAAAGCACCAACAAGAGCAGAGCTCGGGCCAATGTTGTACACGTATCGCGCGAAGCCACCAAAAAACAGCGGGTACATGAAAAGCTCAAGCTGCGTCGTATCGGCCGCGGAGCCTTGAGCGTTCTCGCGGAGGTCAACCATCAACGGCTCGTTGGGACGCCACCACAGCGAGAGCGTGTCGCGCGGAAGGGTCGCATTGAATGCCGAGACCGGACTGCTGGCATAGACCGTATCAACATTCTCTAGAATCCTGTCAGGCCCCAAACCGACGGCAGCGCGCAGCAGGTAGAAATCTTCGGTGAAGCTATACCAGCTTCTAAGGCCTACGGCACACGAGGTACGAAATTCGACATTGCAGTACGTTGTAGTCAAAGCTGCCCAGCGTCGTCCATCAATGAGCGTATCCCTGTCAATAGTGCGAACCTCTTGTACGAACTCAGGGGGCTGTTCATACTCATAGTACCAGTAGTTGCCCAGTTCGAGCGGAAACCAGCGGCTGGGGTCGAGGTCGCTGTAGTCCTGCGCCTGCACGCCGAGCGGCACAAGCAGCAGAAGCAACCAGAGGGAGGAAGACCGTTTCATAACCGTATCGTCAGGTGAATCGCCTAGAGACCACATCGCCGGATGGGGCCGTGTGCTTACTCGTCTCCGACAGCAATACCCGCCGCCTCCAGCGCCTGACGAAGCCGCGTCAGCTCCGCATCCTGCTCCTGCACCACCTGCAACAGCAGTGGGATCAGCCCTTGGTAGTTCACCCCCTTGTATGTAGCTGCTGGCGCTAACTCCTCACCCGTCTCAGGGTCATAGTCCGCAGGCACGGCGATCTCACTCACTAACTCAGGGAATACCGCCTCCAGCTCTTGGGCAATCAGACCGTACTCATCTCGCTGATTCAGTCGCATCCCTTCTGCCTGTACATCCTGCCGCATCCGATACCGCTTCGGCGCCAACTGCATCACCTTGGCCCGAACGTCACGCTCGCCTAACCCCACCACCTGCTCTTTCAGCCGTGCATCCGAGAGTTCGTAGAGCGTGCCCGTCACGGTTACATCGCCGACAAAATAGCCTGCCGAGGTGCTTCCTTGCGCATAGAGGCCGTAGCTGTTGGTGCTGCCATCGCTGCGGGCATACACGCCAAAGCTCGTCGCCCCGCCTGCACTGCGGCCGTAGAGGCCATAGTTGGTCGTTCCCACCGCATTGGTCGAGGCATGGAGGCCGTAGTTGGTAGCGCCCACAACCCCTTCTACGGTGCTAAAGACGCCAGCGTTGAGAACTGTGCCCCCCTCAGCATTGCCTCGTAAGCCTACGGCGCGCTCTCCGTTTCGGCCTTCGGCATGGACGCCGTAGCTGCCCGAGAAGCCATTGGAGGAGAGGGCGTAGAGGCCATAGTAGTAGCCGGATGAGCTTCCCGCGGCGTCCATGGCCAGATTGAGTTGACGCACGGTACTTGGGGCGGTGGTAGAGCCGATGCCGATGGTTCCGGTGGCGCCGACTTCGAGTTGAGCAAAGGCGGAAGGGGCACAGATGAACGACGTGCAGAGCAACAGCAGAAGAAGGGGCATGAGTCAGGATGAACTAGGTGCAAGAGTAAGCATTACGGAATATGTTACGAATCAGTAACTTGGCATGCAATCGAAGCCTAATTTTGTCGTACATGCTAACTGACGAGCCGTGAAGCGATATACCTGCATAATCAAACTGATCGTGAGTTCTGGCCTGGGCCCCAGGTGCACGAACGGGGTGATGTGCCTCGCCTTGCAACTAAGAAGCAGCTCGAAAGGGTGCTGCCTGCGCCGTGGTGAATGTTCTATGGTGCCTGCCGTATCGATTGGGATCTCATCGTGCCCAGCCTCACGAGTGTCAGGATCACGCTCAATGCGTGTTTGAGCCTTCTTCTGCAGCATAAGCTGGCGTGACGTTCACCTGCTGGTTCTGCGCAATGTTGACCAGCACAGCCCGCTTGCTCAGCTTCTGCACCTTCGCCAGCGCCTCAACGGCTCGCAGATACCGACGCTGCGCACTCTCTAGCCGGTTCAATCGCCACCGCCCGTTCTCGATGGTGTGGTTCTTGCCAATCAGCACGAGGTAGCTGTCGAGCGCCTTGTCCATGTGCGTTGCCTCCAGCACGATCTGCCGTATCAACATCTGCTCCAATGGTGATGCCTCGTCGAAGCCGAGCGCCTTCTCTTTGGCGCGTAGCCCTGCACGAACATACTCTTGGTTGGCTGCTCCCACCGTCGCGTAACTCAACAGCGTGTTCTCAGCCTCACGCTGCATATCACCTCCACACCGCCATAGGTCGGGGTGCTCGCTCAGTAGCACGCGCAGCTCAAGCAGGGCTTCACTGTCGGGCTTGGCTCGATTGACGCGCTTCCTGAGTTCAGCCAGGCGCTCGTAATCGATGTCTCCGCTGACGAGGTGGGCATCGCGGACACCTCGGCTCTCAGTGGTGATAAGGGCGGTCTTCGGCATGGTGCGTCGTTTCCTCCATTGGCCTTTGTGTTGATAGCATCCGCTGGCGAGTAGGACGAGCGCCTCCAGCATGCGCGTGAAGCGATAGGCGTCCTTCAACTGCTCGTCGAGCCGCAGTACAGGCGCTTGTTCGATCTGCTGCAACTCTCGCAAGCCAGCCTCTAGCTGCGCCGATTGCTCGGCGAATAATGCTGCTGGCCCATTGCCCACATACTCGCTCACGCACCGCCCGTCTTCCCAGCGCTTGCGGTAGTAGTAGCGGTGCCCGTTGCGAATCTCCCAGCCCATCAGGTTGCACGGCTTCGCGTTGTGCTAGGCGGTTTCGGTACCCCCGCTTTCTGAGGAGCGCGAGCGTGCTGCTCTTTCCTACTCAACCGTCGATGCAGTGCCACCCACACGAGCCCAGCGACGAGCCGCGCAGCATCTTCGTCACCGTCCACGAGATCCCCTGTGAGGTCGAAGGCTTGGCCTGCGGGCATCACCTCGCTTACGACGTGCTGGAGGCTGGAAAGCGGCGCAGAGACGACGTGAGGCAGCGCTGAGGCGGGATCACGCCACGCAGTCCGTGAGTCGAGGTCGAGCAGCTGGCAGACGTGAAAGAAGTGCTTAGGCCGAACGTCGGCGCGGATGGTGGGCAAAGCGTTCATCGGGGTCTAGCAAGTTATCGCATGTGCGGAGTGCATGGGGTCAGTTTCGCAGCAGCGTGTCGGAGTGCATGGCATTCGTTTCGTTTACACTCGGAATCACGCCACTCGGCGGGTGATCTGCGGGCCTCTACCCACCACCAGGCGGGCGGCATCGCGTCCGTGCTCGTTGGTGGGTGCGGTGTATCCGGTGAGGCGTGCCAGCGTGTCAGCGTCCCACTTCTTCCGCCGTTGTGGTTTCTCTGCCTGGACGTGGTAGCCTTTGGCCTGTAGCCACTGGGTGATGAGCGTGGTCACCATGTCCACGCTGCCTACGTTGCGCGCTACGCGGTCGCGTGCAGCACGTGAGGTATGGCGGTGGCGGGCGTAGAGCGGCAGGCTACGGGCATCCTCGACGATCACATCGGCCACCTTATGCGGAGGGTACTGCGCCTTGATGACGGCGAGCGTGCGGAAGAAGTCGCCGCTAGTGCAGACGAGCAGCTTGTCGGTGCGTGTGTCGAGTACCGCTAGACCGATGTTGGTACCGGGGTCGATGCCAAGTAGGAGGTGCGGCTTCATGCGATCACCTCTAACTCGTCGCGGCGAGCCATGACGCTTTCCGCGCTGCCCCCAACACCGATGTAGATGCCTACTGCGTCGCCTTGCTGCTGATTGGTGACAGTGCCTTCTCGCCCATCAGGCAGTCGCACGCGCCGCCCCGGCGCGACAAGGGGCACCGCACGCAGCACACCCCCGTGAGACTTTGGGACTTTGAGACTTTCGCCGTTTTCGGTATCGCCATCGCCAAAAGTCTCAACTAACGCGCCTCTGCTCTGTCGCAAAGTCTCATTTTCGTTGTTGGGACTTTTTGACGTGCTTTTTGGGACATTCGCCGTTTTTGACCCTGATAAGGACGAAAGTCGCAAAGTCTCATTTTCGAGGACCTTCTTTTGGTACAATACTGCGGACAGATTTGAGGTGGATTGACACTGGCCAGGCAGGCGGCTGATTTTGGAGTTGCGAACCTACCAGCTTCAACCCGCCCGCCCGTGACGGCCAGCATCGAGTCCACCCTACGAACCGAACTCCACCTGGG
>JBCDJT010000048.1:0-33284 GCA_038747545.1 Bacteroidota bacterium | reverse complement strand
GCTACGGCGCAGCTTCTTAAACCAGAAGAACTGCGGGAAGATGAGGTTACAGAACATCATCGTCCAGTAGGCCCAGGCGTAGGCACCCGTCATGCGCACGCTGAAGAACATGAAGCGCTCGTACTCATACGCCGAGTACCAGGCCACGAAGAACTCCGTGATGTAGGCAAA
Source organism: Bacteroidota bacterium (assembly GCA_038747545.1). Taxonomy (GTDB): domain Bacteria; phylum Bacteroidota; class Rhodothermia; order Rhodothermales; family JBCCMF01; genus JBCCMF01. The sequence goes on along the minus strand of JBCDJT010000048.1, from coordinate 33,113 downwards.
GCCCACGATCGTCCCCGTCAGGAGGATGATCATGTTCATCTTCTCCAGATGGTTAATCGTGATGATGTCCTGGATGCCGTAGATGGAGCGCGCTACCACCATCAGCGTCACCACCATGGCGAAGCCTGAGAAGATGGCGCCGGCCACGAAGTAGGGCGGGAAGATGGTGGTGTGCCAACCGGGAATGATGGACACGGCAAAGTCAAACGACACGACCGAGTGTACCGAGAGCACGAGCGGCGTAGCCAAGCCAGCGAGCAGCAGGTAGGCCTTCTCGTAGTTGCGCCAGTGGCGGTTCCCTCCACTCCACCCGAGCGACAAGAAGCCCAGGATGCGCGCCTTCAGGAGACGCCCTTGCTTGGCCGCGCGGTCGCGTACGGTGGCCAGATCGGGCACGAGGCCCACGTACCAGAAGACCAGCGAGACCGTGAAGTAGGTGGAGACGGCAAACACGTCCCACAGGAGCGGGCTCTTGAACTGCGGCCACATCTCCATCTGGTTGGGGATGGGAAAGAGCCAGTACGCCAGCCAGATGCGCCCCACGTGAATGCCCGGGAAGACCAGGGCGCATATCACGGCAAAGATGGTCATGGCCTCGGCAGCGCGGTTGATCGCGGTGCGCCACTGCTGCCGGAACAGGAAGAGGATGGCCGAAATCAGCGTTCCGGCGTGCCCAATGCCCACCCAGAATACGAAGTTGACGATGGCCCAGCCCCAGCCCACGGGGTTGTTCAGGCCCCACACGCCAATGCCATTCCAGAAGAGGAAGGCAATCATAAAGAGCATAAGCCCCGCTCCCAGCACCGATGCAACGAAGGCGACATACCAGAGGGGCGGCGTCTTCTTCTCGGTGTGGATGCACACCATTTCCGTGATCTGGCGGAAGGTCAGGTCACCCTGCACCAACGGCGGCTCCGCATGGAAGTCGTCGTACTGGGCCTCAGCGCCTTTTATAGCCGATGCTTGACTCACTAGGAATCTCCGGGTTGTGGGTGGGTGGCGTAGAGTTACGCGCTGGTCTGCGCGGGTTCGAGTTTCTCGTTCGGGTTGCGAATCCGTGCCATATACGAGGTGCGCGGCTTCACGTTAATCTGCGGCAGCAGCTCGTAGCGCCGGTTGTTCTCCTTCATCTTGACCACCTTGCTGTTCGGGTCGTTGAGGTCACCGAAGTAGATCGAGTCGGCGGCGCAGGCCTGCTGGCACGCGCTGACAATGTCGCCGTCGCGGAGGTTGCGCTTTTCGAGGCTGGCCTGCTGCTGCGCCTTGCGGATGCGCTGGATGCAGTAGGTACACTTCTCCATGACGCCACGCGAGCGCACGGTGACATTCGGGTTCTGCACCATCTGCACCGTGAGGGGCAGGTCCTTGGTCCAGTTGTAGAAGTTGAACCGGCGCACCTTGTACGGGCAGTTGTTGGCGCAGTAGCGCGTCCCGATGCAGCGGTTGTACACCATCTGGTTGGTGCCATCCGGCGAGTGGTAGGTGGCCGCCACGGGGCAGACACTCTCGCACGGCGCGTTCTCGCAGTGCTGGCATGACACCGGCAGGAACATCATCTTCGGATTGTCCGACTCGATCTCGTACGAGTCGCTGATGAAGTACCGGTCTAGGCGCAGCCAGTGCATCTCACGGCCGCGCGACACCTGATCCTTACCGACAACCTGCACGTTGTTCTCGGCCTGACAGGCCACGATGCAGGCGTTGCAGCCCATGCACGTGTTGAGGTCAATGACCATTCCCCACTGGTTCTGGTAGTAGGGGTTGTCCTTGTAGGCCAGGTCGGTCGCTGGCGCACGGTCCTCCCACAGCGTGGGATACTCGTCCCAGTCCTCGGCCTTGGGCAACGTGGGCACCATATCCTTGGCCAAGGTGGGATTTGCCTGATACTCAGACATCGTCGCCATGATGGCCAGCGGGCGCTTCTCCATGTTGAGGACGCCGTGGTCCTGCGTGGTGGCAATCATGTAGCGCTCCACATCCGCCTTGGCGATGGTGGCGTCGAGCGTGAGGTTGTCGTAGCGCACGCGCAGCGGCGAGACGTTGACGCCCACGCCAGAGCCGATGGCGCCTTGCCCGTAGATGTCGATCTTGTGATCCGTGTCGAAGCCGAACCACTTGGCTTCGCGGATGGCGCGCGACGAGGCGATCTGCCGGCCAAAGCCGAGGTCGAGCGTGATGGAGTTGTCGGCGTGCCCCGGCAAGATCCACACGGGGATGGTGACTGAGGTGCCGTCGAGCGTCAATGTGAGCGAATCGGAGAAGTGTTGTCCTTTCTCCAGGTTGGACTGCACGCCCAGCGCCGCGGCGGTCTTCGGACTCATCGTGGCCACATTGTCCCACACGATCTTCGTGATCACGTCGGGCAGCTCCTGCATCCACGCGTTGTTGGCATACGACCCATCCAGCACCTGCCCGCTCAGGCGGAAGACCAGCTCAACGCCCTCTGGGGCCACAGGCAACGCTGGCGAGACGGCCTCGGGACGAAGCCGGACAGCGTCGGTGACGTCAGGGTATGGCGTGTTGGGTAGGTAGCCATCGTGCAAAACGCGGCGCCAGCTGCTCTCGAACTTGTCGGCGGGCAGGACGTCGCGCCAAGTCTGGCGTACGAGGTCATAGCCCGTATTGTCGAGGCCCGTAGCCATGAGGTTCAGCACCTCGATGGTGCTCTTGGCGTCCTCGTACAGCGGCGCGATGAGCGGCTGGGAGGCGGAGAGGGTGCCATCGTAAGAGCGGCCGTCTTCCCACGCCTCCAGGTAGTGCGTGATCGGCAAGTGCCACCGCACCGACGATGCCGTCTCGTCTACGTGCATCCCGAGGTGGATCGTCGTGTCCACGCGGCGCAGCAGCTCGGCCAGTTCGGGCAGGTCAAGCACGGGGTTGACATCGAGCATGATGACCGTGTCGAGCGTACCAGCGCGGAGGTCTGCAAGCAGTTCGTCGATCTTGTCAGCCTGCGGGGTGATCGGCTCGGCCTCGATGTCGAGGAAGCGAACCGTGTTGCCAATCGCGCCCAGCTCGCTGTTGAGGGCCATGGCCAAGGCATGCACCTCGGGCGGCTGCGCATCGCCAGCGACGATGAGGGCGTTGGGGCCTGCCGCAACCAAGTCTTCTGCCGCAGCCACGATAACCGGGTGGTCGTCGAACGGTGTACCCGGGGCTGCCGTACCGCGAATCTGCGCGGCCAGGGCAGCGGCGAACGCGGGAATATCCGACGAGCGGACGCGGACGCGGTGGTCCGCCATGCTGCCTGTGGTCGTGTAGTAGCTCTCGGCCACATACAGACGGCTCATCGTGTCATCCACGTCCATGATGCGGCGGCTGTCGGCGTAGCCACGCGTGATGAACTCGTGGTCTGGTGACGTCTCGGTGAGGAAATTCCCATCGAGGCTAAAGATGACCTCGGCGTTCCCCATCTTGTAATCGACGCGGTACGGTGCGCCAAAGGCCATCTGCACGCCGAGGGTGCGCATGTCGTCCCCTTCGGCGCGGTACTCGATCCAGCGGCTGTTGGGAAAGGCCTGTAGGAAGTTCTGCTTCGCCGCGGCCAGCGTAGGCGACGACGACGGCGCGGCCAACACGGCCACGTTGCGGCGCGAGGCGGTGATGCGAAACTCGTTGACGAACCGCACGAAGTCAGCCCAAGCCACCTGCGCTCCGTCGTTGAGCACGAGCTGGGAGCGGTCGGGGTCGTACATGTTGAGGATCGACCCTTGCTCAAAGAGCCCAGCGTTGCCTCGGCTGGTGGGGTGATCTACGTTGCCCCCGATGCGAGTGGGACGCCCTTCATGGCTCTCGATGAGCAGGGGCTTGTAGACGCCCCTGAAGTTCATGCCCGTGGCGTAGTACATCGCCACGCCTTCGATGACCTCTTCCGGCTGCCGCGAATACGGCACGATGACTTCTACGGGGCGGCGGCATGCGCTGAGGCCAGCGAGTGCCATAGACGCCCCCATGAGCTGCAGGAACTGGCGCCGGCTGCTGCCGCCGGGCACTTGGGCGGCCTCGGGCGCAAACTCGCTGTTGACCGATGCTTGGTACTCCGCATCGTTCTTGAGGTGGCTCACGCTGCGCCAGAAGCGCGCACGCGGCTTTTCAGCGTCAAGTTCGGCGTCAGAAAGGACAGGAAGCTCGATCATGTATATCTAGAGCAAGCGGCAAGAGCAGGTAGGCGGGAGGGCGCAGCTGACTCAGCTTTAGTAGTGGCATGCCGAGCAGTTGGACGGCGGCTGTATGCCTTCCCGTGCAATACGCTCAACGTTGCGCTCAATGTAGTTGGCGGGCTGTACGTAGCCCATCGTCGTGATCTCTTCGTTAGGCCGTAACCACAGCTCAGGCTGCCGGTGACACTCCAAGCACCACCCCATCGACAGCGGCTCGGCCTGGAACACGACCTCCATCTGGTCGATGCGGCCGTGGCAGGTCTCGCAGCCCACGCCGTTGTTGACGTGGGACGCATGACTGAAGTGCGCGTAATCGGCCAAGTGATGCACCTTCACCCACTCGATGGGCTCACCCGTGGCCCAGCTCTCGCGGACGGGCGCCAGCGCTAGCGACGCCGTCTTGATCTGCGCGTGGCAGTTCATACACGTCTGCGTAGGCGGCACGTTGGCGTGGGCTGATACCTCCACGTTGGAATGGCAATAGCGGCAGTCCATACCGAGCTGCCCAGCGTGCAGCTCGTGGCTGAACGGCACCGGCTGCTCCGGCGCATAGCCTACATCGATGTATTCCGGCGAGAAGTAGTACCACACAAACGCGATCAAGAAGACGCCTCCGCCCAACGACCCAAACAGGGACAGGTGAGGCAGCATGTTGGCCTTCTTCGGAAAGAGTTGCGGCATCGGCTTTGCTTTGATGCGGTGAAACGACGCGAGGAGGGCTCGTTACACAGTTCGTGCCATCCGTTTCCTACGCTAAGCGATAGTTATGGATAGTGTGAACGTAATGTTACACAATGTAGGAACGGGCAGCCTGAGGAATGGAATGGAGGGCGTTGAATTTCAAATAAAGCAGCATGAAAGTTGTGTGCTTCTGTAGATCCAGTCTAAATGACAGCAGCTCTTTCACCTTATCGCACGCCCCAACACAGCGAGGCTTTCCGGCGGATATATAGCTGTTAGCATCCCCCCGTTTTTCCGCCACTGGATGACGTCGATGTGGATGACTGTGCCCGGAGGTATGGCGACTCGCCCGCCCGTGAGCTCGAAGGTAATCTGGCCGATGCTGGGCTGGTGGAAGACCACAAGTGGCGGGGTTTCGAAGCCCTGCAATACCTCCTCCAGGTCATCGAGTGAACACCCTGGGCGCAGCACAGCGTCTTGATGGGTCTTCAGCCCTACAGCCCGGGCCACGACGTCACGGGTTTGCCGGGCCCGTACATACGTGCTACTCACCACACTCCCCCATGTAGGCCGCAGCTGTGCAAGCGCTCGTGCTTGCTGCTCGACTTGCACATGGCCTTCAGGGGTGAGAGCGCGCTCCGCATCTGGACGATGGCGCGTTCCAGGCTCGGCGTTGCCATGGCGCATGAGGTACAACTGCATGTGTAAGCGCGGTAACTGTAACGACGTTACAATATAAACGCAATCGGGCACCCGTGTTCAACCTTCTTTCACGGCGAGTTGTCCACAGGCCGCATCAATGTCTTGCCCGCGGCTGCGGCGGACCGTCACGGTCACCCCTCGATCGACCAAGATGCGGATGAAGCGGTTGAGCTGATGCTCGTGGCTGCGGCTGAAGCCCAGCCCGTCAACCGGGTTGTACATGATGAGGTTGACCTTGCTCGGTGCCCAGTTTACAACCTGGGCTAGGTGGCGCGCGTCGTCGTCGGTATCGTTGCAGCCTTCGAACATGCAGTACTCATACGTCACGCGGCGTCCCGTCGCCTGCGTGTAGAACTGAATTGCGCTTTTCAGCGCCGTGAGGTCGGTTTTGGCCTTGCGGTTGACGGGCATGATGCTGCTCCGCTTGGCGTCGGTAGGTGCGTGAAGCGAGACGGCGAGGTTGACCTTCGGGTTGTCCTCGGCAAGCTTCTTGATGCGTCCCGCCAGCCCCACGGTAGAGACGGTGATACGGCGCGGCGCCATGCCTAGGCCATCGGCGTGGGTGAGCGTTTCGATGCTGCCCAGCACGTGTGCATAGTTCAGCAGCGGCTCGCCCATCCCCATGAACACGATGTTGGTGACTGGCCGTCCATACTCGGCCAGCGCTTGTGCATTCATGAACGAGACCTGATCGTAGATCTCGCCAAGCGTCAGGTTTTGCTGGAAGCCCATCTGCCCCGTTGCGCAGAACGTACAGGCCATTGCACAGCCGACCTGGCTGGAGACACAAACGGTGAGGCGCTTGGCCGTGCCATCGGGGTTGACATCGGGGATGAGGACGGCTTCGATGTGGCGGCCCGTGGAGAGTGCAAAGAGGCCCTTCTTGGTGCCATCCGAGGCGGTTTGGAGCGTGACGCATTCGATGCTGGATAGGTGCGCCGTCTGCTCCAGCTTCGCCCGGAACGCCTTCGGCAGATCCGTCATCTGGCCGAACGATGTGGCCCCCTTGCCATAGAGCCACTTGAACAGCTGCCGCCCTCGGAAGGCAGGCTGCCCCTGCGCTTTGGCGAACGCGACGAGGCCGTCACGCGTGAGCGCTTTGAGGTCGGTGGTGTCTACGGCGGCGATCATGGGGCGGTATAACGTGCGGCGTGGGGTGCTGTTCAGCTGAAGACGGGACGGCGCACTGCGCGGGCCGCCCATAGCAGCATTGCGGCAGCGAATGCCACCGTGACCAGCAGGGCGATGAGCGGCGAAGCGAGCGCTTCGGCGGTGCCCGTACCGTAGAGCGCCTCGCGGAGCGCGCTGACCGCGTACGATACGGGGTTCAGTCGCATCGTCCACTGCAATGCCGTCGCGGCGCCCTCCACGGGGAACGCTGCGCCGGAGAGGAACCACAGCGGCAGCAGCACCACGTTCATCACCGCGTGGAAGCCACGCGTCGTGTCCATCCGCCACGCAATCAGGACACCCAGCGCCGTGAAGCCGATCCCAGAGAGCGCCAAGATCGCTAGCGCCAGCAAGACCCCGCCCACCGATGGCACCACGCCGATCAGCGGCAGCGCCACGAGGAACAGCACCGCTTGCGCCAGGGCCAGCGTTGTGCCGCCCAGCGTGTTGCCCAGCACAAACAACACCCGCGAGATGGGCGCCACGAGCGCCGCCTGCAAGAAGCCCGTCTGCCGCTCCTCCACCACGGCGATTGTCGAGAAGATAGCGGTGAACAGCACCACGAGCATCAGGATACCCGGGAAGAGGAACATCAGGTAGCTCTGATCGACACCGCCGGGCATCGTGAACGAGGCGCTGAAGCCGAACCCCAGCAGCAGCCAGAACAGCAGCGGCTGCGCAAACGCGCCGGCCACCCGGCTGCGGTCGCGGAGGAATTTGAGCACCTCGCGCCGCCAAAACGCGAGCAACGTGCCGAGCGGACGAGGCTGAGGGAGACTAGACATGGACGTAAACAGCTGTTGCGGCGCGCTACTACGCCACAGTACGCTCGCGGATGCCCAAACCGCCACATCTTCAACGTCTCGTCATACCTGTTCCAGTGCATCCAAGGCCGGGGTACCGTACCATCCAGCACAACTCGTTGCCACAAGCCCCTCGCCTAGCCCCATGCGTCTCTGCTTACTCTTTGTCCTCGCTGTCGGCCTCACCCTTCCCGCCCTTGCGCAGGTGGAAGGCTACTACCGCCACCCCGACCTCCACGGCTCCACCATCGTCTTCAACGCGGAAGGCGACTTGTGGACCGCCGATGCCACCGGAGGAGCCGCGCGGCGCCTGACGACCCACCTCGGCGAAGAAGCGTGGCCTGTGCTTTCGCCCGACGGCGAGCATGTCGCCTTCTCGGCGTCGTACGACGGCTCGACCGATGCCTATGTCATGCCCATCGAAGGCGGCATGCCGAAGCGCGTCTCGTGGGACAGCGCCCGGCCCGTCGCGTGGGCCGCCGATGGTCGGCTGATCGCCCGGACGCGCGCCTACGCCGGGCTGCCCGACACGCGGCTCGTCTTGATCGACACGGAGACAGGCGATGTGGAGCAGGTGCCGCTGGCCCAGGCCGCTGAGGTCAGCCTCACCTCGGATGGCACGATGGTCTTTGCCCGCCTGGCGCGCCAGAGTAGCAACAGCCGATGGTATAAGGGCGGCCTCGCGCAGAAGCTGTGGCGCTACACGCCCGGCGCCGACGAAGCCCAGCCGCTCACCACCGACTATCCCGGCACCTCGCGCCAGCCCAACGTCATGGATGACGGGCGCGTCTACTTCCTCTCCGACCGCGAGGGCGCGATGAACATCTGGTCGATGACGCCCAACGGCGCCGACCTCCAGCGCCACACCACCTACGACGACTGGGACATCCAAGAACTCGCGGGCGACGGCACCACGCTCGTCTACCGCCTCGGCGCCGACCTCTGGACCATGAACCCCGCCACGGGCGCCAACGCGAAGGTGCCCATCACGCTCGTCTCCGACCGCGAGCAGATGCTGACCGACTGGGAGGACGAGCCCATGCGCCGCCTCTCGGATGCCGCCGTGGCGCACGACGGCAAGCGCGTGGCGTTCGTCTCGCGCGGCGAGCTGTTCGTGGCGCCCGTGGGCAGCGGTCGCGTGGTGCATGCCTCACGCAACGCGGGCGTGCGCTACCGCAGCGTCGTCTTCGGCGCCGACAGCAGCCACGTCTTCGCCCTATCCGACCGCAGCGGCGAGCTCGAATGGTGGCGCGCCGCACTCGACGGCCTCACGCCGCCCACGCGTCTCACCGACGGCCCCGCCATGCTCCGCGAAGACGGCACCGTCTCGCCTGATGGCCGCTGGCTTGCGCAGACCGATTACGACGACCGCCTGTGGCTGGTCGATACGGAGAGCGGCCGCACGACTAAGATCGCCGATGCGGATGTGAGTGGCAGCGTCGGGTGGTCGCCGGACAGCCGCTACGTGGTCTTCAGTCAGTCCACGCCGTCGCTGATGTCGGCGCTGCATGCCTACGACACGCAGGACGAGACGACGACGATGCTCACCAGCGATCGGTTCATGGACCGCGACCCCGTGTTCTCCGCCGATGGTCACTGGCTCTACTTCATCTCGACGCGCACCTGGAGCTCGTCGGTGGGCAGCCCGTGGGGCGAGCGGGCGCCGCAGCCTCACTTCGAGGACACCGCCAAGCTCTACGCCATGCCGCTCCGCGCCGACGCCACGTTCCCCTTCGCCACGCCCGACGAACTAACCCACGCCAAGGCTGACGCCGACACCACGCGCCGCTGGGACCTCGCCCACCTGCTGCGCGAGGTGCCGATTCCCGCCGGCTCGTACTTCGGCCTGATGGTCAACGACAAACGCCTCTTCATGCGCTCCGGCCGCGACCTGATGGCGCTCGACCTCAAGCCCGAGGCCGAGCCCATCCGCGTCGTGCAAGGCGCGGGCTACAGCGAACTGTCCCGAGACGGCAAGCACCTGCTCGTCTCGAAGGGCGGCAGCATGTACGTCATCCCAGCCAGTTCGGGCAAAGACGCCAAGCTGGATGACAAGAAAGAAGTCATGATGGACGGACTGCGCTTTGCCGTGGACAAGCGCGACGAGTGGAATCAGATCTACCACGATGCGTGGCGCCTGCACCGCGACTACTTCTGGGACCCGAACATGCACGGCGTGGACTGGGAGGCCATGCGCGACAAGTACGCCGCCCTCCTGCCCCGCGTAGGCGCTCGGCAAGAGCTAGGCGACCTGCAGGCGATGCTCGTCTCGGAGCTGTCGCTTCTGCACTCCAGCGCGGGCGGCGGAGACATCCAGCGCGAAGACCTCAACGTAGGTCCGGCCTCGCTGGGCGGCCACTTCGAGCGCGATGCCATCACGGGCGGCTTCCGCCTCGTTCACCGCTACGCCTCCGACCCCGACCTGCCCGGCCAGCGCTCGCCCCTGGCCCACCCCGATGTGCAGCTTGACGAGGGCAGCGTCATCCTCGCCGTCAACGGCCAGCAGGCCTCCGAGGCCATGCACCTCGGCCAGCTGCTGATGGACCAAGCGGGCAAGCACGTCCGCCTCGCCGTGCAGAACCCCGACGGCACTGAGCGCGAGGTCATCGTCACGCCCATGTCGAGCCGCGCCGCGTTCAACATGCGCTACCACGAGTGGGAGCACACGCGCCGCCTCCAGGCCCATGACGCGAGTGATGGCACCATCGGCTACGTCCACCTGCGGGCGATGGGTCGTGGCGACATCAACCAGTGGACGCGCGAGTTCTACTCGCAGACCAACCGCCAGGGCCTCATCGTAGACGTGCGCCACAACAACGGCGGCAACATCGACTCGTGGGTGCTGGGCCAGCTGCTGCGCCGGGCGTGGTCGTACTTCCAGCCGCGCCGGGGGGCGCCCTCGGGCAACATGCAGTACGCGTACAACGGCCACCTCGTCGTCCTGGTCGATGAGCGCACGTCCTCAGACGGCGAGGCGTTCGCCGACGGCTTCCGGCGTCTGGGGCTGGGCGAGGCTATCGGGATGCGGACGTGGGGCGGCGAGGTGTGGCTCACCAGCAGCAACCGCCAGGTGGACGGCGGCATCGCGCGCGCCTCGGAGATCGGCGTCTACGGCCCCGAGGGCGAGTGGCTGATCGAGGGCTGGGGCTTCGTGCCCGACCAAACCGTGGACAACCTCCCGCACGCTACGTTCAACGGACAGGATGCGCAGCTAGAGGCCGCCATCGCGCACCTGCAAGCGCTGATCGCTGAAGACCCACGCGTAATGCCCGAGCCACCGCCCTACCCCGTACTCATCCCCGGCTCAGGCTTCCCCACGCCGTGGCACACCCAGCAAGAGTGACGCTGCATCAGCACTTTCTTATCGCGACGGGCCGGGCATGCACATCGCGCGACCTGCATGCTCGGCTCAGCTGCCTTGCTCGGCCCATTGCACGGCGCGGCGCATGAGCTGGGCGCTGTTGTCCAGGTTCAGCTTGTCCTTGATGCGCGCCCGGTACGAGTCCACGGTCTTTGAGGAGACGTGCAGCACTTCGCCAATCTGGTGTGACGTGCGCCCCTCGCCCAGCAGCGTGAACACCTCCAACTCCCGGTCGCTCAGCGCGTCGATGGGCGACGACAGTCCTGGCCTGCCGCCCGTCATGCTCATCAGCATGCGGTTGGTGATCGCCTCGCTGGTGTAGACGCCGCCGCGCCGGATACGGCGCACCGCGTCTACAATCACATCGTCGGCCTCCAACTTCATCACATAGCCCCGCCCGCCGGCGCGAAGCACGCGTTCCGCATAGAGCGCCTCGTCGTGCCGCGACACCACGAGGATAGCTTGTTCGGGACGGATGGCACGGACGTGCTTGATGAAGTCGAGCCCGCTCATCCCCGGGAGCGACAAATCGACCACGAACAGATCGGGCGTGAGCGTGTCCAGTTCGTCCAGCGCCGCCTCGGCAGAATCATAGGCACCGATCACCTCCAGGTCTGACTCGTCCTGGATGGTGAGCAGGAGGCCTTTGCGGCAGATCGGGTGATCATCAATCAGGGCGATGGTATACTTCATGCGAAATCGGTGGTTGTGGTAGACCAGACTTGCCGCGGCACGACGGCGCGTACACGCACGCCGCCCAACGGGCTTTCCTCCAAATGTAAGACGCCGCCCATGAGATGCGCACGGTGCGTCATCGTGCGAATGCCCAGACCGTCGCCGAGTTCATCAGGAATCCCCCCGCACCCATTGTCATCGATGCACAGGTTTAGCTCGTGCATGGACTGGCGGAGTCGGATCTCCACCTGCGAGGGCTTGCCATGCCGGATGGCGTTGCTGAGGGCTTCTTGGGCGATGCGGTACAGGTGCGTGGCTACCGCGTCGGTCACGGCCTGAAATGGCTTGCTCTGCGGCGCGAAGGCACAGCCAATGCCGTAGAGGGTAGTCGATTTCTCGGCGAGGCGCTCCAGGGCGTTGGGCAGCGTGCCGCCCTCCAGCGCCACGGGCACGAGGCCACGCGCCAGCGCCCGCGCCCGGTAGTCCGCTTGCTTGACCATGTCCACGATCTCTTCCGCCTGCTCGGTGTACGGACTCTCTGTCCGGGCGAGGCGACGGGCGAGGTTGCGCGCGATGAGCGTAATACCCGTGAGGCGCTGGCCGAGGTCGTCGTGCAGGTCGCGCCCGATGCGTTGCCGCTCGCGCTCGCTCACCGACAGCACCTCCTGCTCCAGCCGGTGATGCTCCGTCAGGTCGCGCACGATGCCGGTGAACACCCGCCGCTGGTCGATCAGGATTTCGCTTACGGCCAGGTACAGCGGGAACGTCTCGCCGCTCTTGCGCTGCCCCGCCACCTGCCTGCCCACGCCGATGATGCGCGCCTGACCCGTTTCGAGGTACCGCGTGATGTAGCCGTCGTGCTCGTTGCGGTAGGGCGCAGGCATCAGCACCGCCACGTCCTGGCCAATGACGTCGTGCGCCGCATAGCCGAAAAGCCGCTCAGCCGCCCGATTGAAGCGCTCGATGCGGCCGTTTTCGTCGATGGTGATGATGCCATCGGCGGTGGTTTCGAGGATGGCGCGCGACCGGGCTTCGAGACGCTTGATCGTGGCCTCCGTGCCGCGACGGCGGGCGAGGCGCTGCTCAACGGTCCACAGCCACAGGTCCAGGCTCTGCACGTCCGTCAGCTTGAGCAAATCGTCGGCGCCAGCGTCGAGCAAGGCTTTGAGGTAGGGTTGCGGGCGATCCCCCACCAGCACGATGAGCCCCGTCTCAGGCCATTCTTGCCGCAGCGTCTCGCACGCCAGCAGCGACAGCGTGTCGTCCACGAACACCAGGTTGGGCCGCACATCGCTGGTATCTTGCACCACGAGGTAGCCCCGAGCCTTCAGCGTCTCGACTAGGGCACCCCGGATGGGCTGTTGGCTGACAACAAGAGCGGCGGGCATGCGGGTGAAGCGGGACGGTGTACGAAAATTGACTACAGCAGACCGCCACCATTTTAGCACATCGGTTGGCAGAATCCAACGACGACAGGTGCGCGGCGCTGTCGATACGTTACAGGCCAGTTACGCTCCTTCCTCACGACTCGCCACCATTCCACGCCCTTAACCGCCTCGCCGCATGCCGACGACGACCGCAACCGCCCCCACGCTCCTCGCGCCCGACCATACAAAGTCGAGCGTTCAAATCTTCTCGTACGATGAACAGGTCGTCCGCTGGTTTGTGATTGCCACGGCCATCTGGGGCTTCATCGGCATGGCGGTGGGCGCCTTGCTGGCCCTGCAGCTGCCGTTTGTGGAAGCCAACCTGGGCCAGTACCTGACGTTCGGCCGCCTGCGCCCGCTCCACACCAATGCCGTCATCTTCGCCTTCGCGGGCAACGGCATCTTCGCGGCGATCTACTACAGCACGCAGCGGCTCTGCAAGGCGCGCATGTTCAGCGACCTGATGAGCCGTATCCACTTCTGGGGCTGGCAAGCCATCATCGTGAGCGCGGCGCTCACGCTTCCGTTGGGCATCACCACATCCAAGGAATACGCCGAGCTCGAGTGGCCCATCGACATCGCCATCGCGGTCATCTGGATCATCTTCGCCATCAACTTCTTCGGCACGCTCCGCAACCGCCGCGAGCCGCACATGTACGTGGCGCTCTGGTTCTACATCGCCACCATCGTCACGGTGGCCGTGCTCCACATCGGCAACTCGCTCGCCTACCCGGCCAGCTTCCTCAAGTCGTACCCCATCTACGCAGGCGTGCAGGACGCGCTGGTGCAATGGTGGTACGGCCACAACGCGGTGGCCTTCTTCCTGACGACGCCCTTCCTCGGGCTGATGTACTACTTCCTGCCGAAAGCCGCCGAGCGCCCAGTCTTCTCGTACCGCCTCTCCATCATCCACTTCTGGAGCCTGGTGTTCATCTACATCTGGGCGGGGCCGCACCACCTCAACTACACGGCCGTGCCCGAGTGGGCCGCTACGCTAGGGATGGTATTCTCGCTCATGCTGTGGATGCCCAGCTGGGGCGGCATGATCAACGGCCTGTTCACCCTGCGCGGCGCCTGGCACAAGCTGCGCGAGAGCGTCGTGCTCAAGATGTTCGTCATCGGCATCACGTTCTACGGGATGGCCACGTTTGAGGGGCCGCTACTCGCCATCAAGAGCGTCAACGCGCTGGGGCACTACACCGACTGGATCATTGGCCACGTCCACAGCGGCGCGCTGGGCTGGAACGGCTTTATGACGTTCGGGATGATCTACTGGCTGCTGCCGCGCCTCTGGCGCACGCCCATCTGGAGCCCACGCCTCGCCAACGCCCACTTCTGGATTGGCACCATCGGCATCATCCTCTACGTCGGCTCGATGTACGTGTCCGGCGTCACGCAGGGCCTCATGTGGCGCGCCTTCGATGAGCTGGGCCGCCTGATGTACCCCGACTTCATGGAGACCGTCGTGCAGATCATCCCGATGTACTGGGTGCGCCTCATCGGCGGGCTGATGTACTTGGCGGGCGTCGTGTTCATGCTCGTCAACATGTACATGACCATCCGCAACGCTCCCAAGAACCTACCCGACCCGGCCTTCGCAGCGCAAGCGCGCCCAAGCCACTGACGCTGGCCCGATCCTGCCCTGCCAACCACACTTTTTGACGCTGACTGATGAAGACGACTCCACAATCCCAGACGTTTCACCGTCGCCTTGAAGGCTGGCCGATGGTGTTCACCGTCTTGACCACGCTCGCCATCCTGGTGGGCACCGCCGTCCAGTTCCTGCCGCTGTTCTTGGTGAAGAGCAACATCCCGACCATCAGCACGGTGAAGCCGTTCACGCCGCTGGAGCTCGTGGGGCGCGACCTCTACATTAAAGAAGGGTGTAACAGCTGCCACAGCCAGATGGTGCGGCCCTTCCGGCAAGAGCTGGAGCGCTACGGCGAATACTCAAAGCCAGGCGAGACCATCTACGAGCACCCGCACCTGTGGGGCTCCAAGCGCACCGGCCCCGACCTAGCGCGCCTCGGCGGCAAATACCCGCACCTGTGGCACGTGCGCCACATGGAAGACCCGCGCTCCACGAGCCCACGCTCCATCATGCCGCCCTACCCGTGGATGCTGGAGCAAGAAGCCGACTTTGAGTCGCTGCCCGATAAGATGCGGGCGCTCCGCGGGGTAGGCGTGCCCTACACCGACGCACAGATAGACAATGCGGTGGCCGATGCGAAGGCGCAGGCGCTCATCATCGCACAGGAGGTCGCCAGTCAGGGCGGCCCTGACGCGCTAGAGACGAAAGAAATCACGGCGCTCGTAGCCTTCCTTCAACGCCTCGGCACCGACATCAAGGCGCCTTCGATGGAAGAATCACTCGTTAGCCAAACACGACCATGAGCCACCCGAAGCCCTCGTGCGAAGCCTGCCGCGACTGCCAGCAGTGCGCCCGCCGGCCCATCGACCCGCACCAGCCCATGCTTGTAGCGCAGCCCCTCGTCGAGATCCAGCTGCCCGACGCGCTGCTGGCTGCCCTGTCGCTGTCCGCCGCTGATTCACGCACCACCTCAGACACGCCGCCAAACCGCCATGCATAAAGCACTCCTTCGGTCACTAGAGACGGGCGCCCTCGCCGAGATCGGCATCGTCGCCTTTGTCGTCGCTTTTCTTCTGATGGTGGCCTGGGCGTTCCGGCTCAAGCCCAACGAGCGCCACCACGCCAAGCACCAACCACTCAACGACGCCGAACCGGTCCTTTCCAACGCGAGCACAAACGGGCATGGGTAAATCAAAAAACACCGACCGCGTCATCGCGGGGCACCGCTATGATGGCATCCGCGAGTATGACAACCCGATGCCCGCCTGGTGGGTCTGGATTTTCTGGGCCACGGGCGTCTTCGCGGTCTTCTACGTCGTTGGCATCACGTACTTCGGCTGGATCAACACGTACGAGCAAGATCTGGAGATTGGCGTGGCCGAGATTGCTGCGCTGCGCGAGGCGGCGGCGTCCTCATCGCCCACGTTTGATGCCGCCATGCTAGCCAGCTACACGGGCGTGCCTGAGCATATCAGCGCAGGGGCCGAGTACTACGCGCAATACTGTGCGGCCTGCCACGGCGCCGAAGGCCAAGGCTTGATCGGTCCCAACCTGACGGACGAATACTGGCTGCACGGCAACACAGAGGAAGACATCTTTCGCGTGACCTCGGAGGGCATCCTCGACAAGGGCATGCCCGCTTGGGACGGCGCGCTCACGCCCGAGCAGCGCGCGCAGACGGTAGCCTTCATCCGCTCCATCTACGACACCAACCCGGCAGGCGCTAAAGAACCTCAAGGGGAGGCATATCCGTAAGAGGTCTCGGTGTCTGGGTGCGCACACGCACCCGCGTTCTTGCACATACTCACATTGCCACGGCGCCCGGAGATGGGCGGACGTTCGTTGCCCTCGGGCCTTTTCAGTATGGTGACATGCCTGCCTGGCTTGCCTTTCGCGGGGTATTGACGACAGGTGTCCTGATCCATACCGAAGACGTCGGCCGCCCATCTTCGAGCGCCGTGGTGATCTTGGCCAAGACCACCTTTGCGAAAAAGATACAACTCTTTCACAAAAAGGTTCAAGTCTCTGCTCTGGTCGCCTCAAGTTTTTGAGCCTGCGCCATGACGTTCATACCCGCAGACACCATCGACATCCTGGAAGCACCCGAAGAGGTGTTGACGACGCTCACCCGCGACGGGAAGCGCAAGTGGATGTACCCCACGGTCAGCCCCGGCCGCTTCTACCGATGGCGCCGCATCGTGGGCTGGGCACTCATCGTGTTCTTCGTGAGCCTGCCCATCGTGCCCATCAACGGCCACCCCGCCGTCCTGCTCGACTTCATCCACCGCGAGTTCGCGCTCTTCGGCGTCGTCTTCTACCCTACCGACACGTTCCTGCTGATGGTGCTGCTCATCGCCAGCCTCGTATCGCTGGTGCTGATGACCGCGCTGCTGGGACGTGTGTGGTGCGGTTGGGGCTGCCCGCAAACGGTCTACATGGAGTTCGTCTTCCGGCCCATTGAGCAGTGGATTGAGGGTAAGGAGCACAAACGGAAGCGCCGCGACAACGGCCCGTGGACGTTCGACAAGGCCTGGCGCAAAGCTGCCAAACTCAGCATCTTCCTGCTGATCTCGCTGGGGCTGGCGCATACGTTCGTGGCCTACTTCGTGGGGTGGGAACGGCTCCTCTACTGGATGCAACAGCCGCCGACTACGCACTGGGGCTTCTTCGTGATGATGGGTGGCACCACGGCGCTCATCTTGTGGGACTTCGGCTACTTCCGCGAGCAGATGTGTACCATCACGTGCCCATACGCCCGCATCCAATCTGTCCTGCTCGACCCCGACTCGGTCATCGTGGCCTATGACGAAGGGCGGGGCGAGCCGAAGGCACGGCGTTCGAAGAAGAAGATGGCCGATGAACTGGCAGGGCTCATCCCGCAGATGGGCGACTGCATTGACTGCGGCGCGTGTGTGCGGACGTGCCCCGTGGGCATCGACATCCGCGACGGCTTGCAGATGGAGTGCATCGCCTGTACGCAGTGCATCGACGCGTGCGACGCCATCATGACGAAGGTCGACAAGCCGACCGGGCTCATCCGCTACACCTCGGAGCGCGAACTGGCGGGCCAGAAGACGCGGCTGCTGCGCGGGCGCACCGTGGGGTACACGCTGCTGCTGCTCGCGCTAGGGACCATCTTCACCGTGGCCCTAGTCTCGCGTGACGCCTACGACGTCAACATCGGTCGAGCAGTGGGCGCGCCGTTTATCGAGACGCCTGACGGGCGGATTGCCAACCGGCTCCGCTTCCGCGTGCGCAACCAGACGCCGCACGCCGCCACGTTCCGCGTGGGCATCGTCACGCCTGCGGGCACCCAGCTCAACCCCGTCGGCCCGCCCGACGTCGCGCTGGCCGCGGGCGAGATGGCACGTACCGAGGCCTGGGTGATGGTACCACCTGAGGCGTTCAGCGGCGGCGAGACGGAAGCGATCTTCGAGCTGCGTTTCGACAACGGGCGGACCGAGACGCACACGTTCACGCTGCTCGGACCGAAGGGCTAGATACAATACTCATACCAATTCTGGAATTTCATAGTGCAGCACACCATCTAACTTTGTCATCCCGAGCGAAGCCGAGAGCGCGAAGCACACCGCAGGTAAATCTCCCCCAGTCTCGTTTTGCACAACTTCAAAGTGGGAGCTCCCTCGGCTACAGTCTCCGACTTTCGCTCGGGATGCCAACCTTGATCGCACAATCATCTCCCAGAGCTGGTATCAGTCGGAGACGACAGGGAAGCGCCGTGAGTCTACGCGCGCGGCTGTCCGGTGCCCCATCCCTGCTAAGTACTCGGGGTTGCGAGCGAAGACCCAAAACGCGTCGACGCTTTAGTGCTGGATGAGCAAGGCTCGATCCTATTGCTCGCCACGGGGCCTACTCAGCCACGGACCGCATGTGCCGCTGAACAGCATCTTGCCCAGGACTTACGCACGGTAGTGCCAAACACCGTATGATGAGCGCTCACTGGCCTCGTCTGTCATGCCCCGTCTCGACCACTGCCATACATAGTAAGGCGCAAGCTATACGATCGGTATGATGCAAAAAGTAACCAGCTACTCTAGATTCACCCAATCGCAAGCGGTCCGCGGCGGATGTTGGTCTCGACTCGTCAAGCGTGTCTTTGTCTTATCGACTGTATTCTGTGCCACGGCTTCGTTTGTCGGGCTTCCAACTGAACAGCCACTGCCGGTTGAAAAGCCATTGCAGGAGCTCGCGGGCGACCGCATCCTTATTGCCTCGCTCATTGAGCCTGGAATGTACCACCCGATAGATGACGTGGCCGAATTCAAGGTCGCCTATCGCGAGGCCGCGCTGCGCGAGCTTGGGGGGGGCACGGTGCCCATCTACCCCTTCGGCACGTGGAAAGAGCCCGATTTCGCCGATTTCACCCGCTTCAACGACCTGACAAACTGGCTAAAAGCAAACGACAAGAAGGTCATTGCACACTTGCTAGTGGGTCCGAATCACTACTACCTCGATTGGTTCAGAAAGGGGGAGTTTACCGTCGAAGAGCTGGAGGAGATGCTGGAGTTCTACATCAAAACTGCCATCACCAGCAACGGCAATGACACGAAGGCCGATATCTGGAACGTAGTAAACGAGGCGCTGCACGGCGACAAGCATGACGATGCTGAGCATTATTACCGCTACAGCCACTGGAACGCTCTCGGGTACGAGCCCGACCGCTCTGGCCTCAGTGGCGACGCGGCCCCGATCAAGGAACACCCGGTCTGGGTTCGCAAGGCCTTTGAAATCGCCCGTAAGTACACCGACGCAACGCTAGAGTATCGCGACAACAATTGCGAGTTTCCAGACAATCGCCACTACGACGCGTTTTACCAAGTCCTTGCCCACTTGGTGAACTCGGGAGCGCCCCTGGACGCGGCAGGATTCCAAACGCATATGAACATCGGGACCGACTATGACTGGGAAGGACATCGCCGCCAAATCGAGCGCATTCAGGCCCTAGGACTTGATGTCTACAATACTGAGGTCGACTTCAATAAGTCCGACAATTCTCCTGAACATCGCGAGCGTCAGCGCCAGCAGGCGTACAACATCACCCGTGTCAGCGTGGAATCTGGCGTCAAGATGCTGAATTTCTGGGGGCTGCGCGACAGGGAGGTCCCGAACAAACCAGAGCAGAACTTCGCTCGGCTGTTCGAAGACTTTAGCAGCAACCGTGGCGAACCGTTTGACCCCAAGCCCGCTTACTTCGGGATACGGCAGGCGCTGATAGACACCTTGCCGACCAACGAAGAGGAGTAAGTCGATGCGGCTTTCGGCGTCGAGCGCGCGAGGGCTGCTCTATACTCGGGCGTCTCGCGGAAGCACAACAGGTCGAGCGTCACCACGGGTCCTTCGATGCGGCGCATCACAAACAGGCGTCCTGCCTCCTGCATAGCCTCGATGTATGCGGGTGGTGCGGAGCTATCCCTAGCGCCCCTGATCACGTGAAAGGAGTGGGCGCAACCCAGCGGGGCATGCCAGGATTTGCGGCGCGATAAAGCTGTACGAAATTTACCTACAGCGGCCATCTGAAATCCTGGGCAGGGGCTGAACGGCTTTCTGGTTCAAAGCCGCAGGGCGACGGTCGTTACTTGTAACGTGTATGTCTGCCTTCGCGCTCTGCCATGTCCAAACCGCTCATCCCACCGCACATTTCCTGGCCCGCCTTTATCATCGCCCTGCTGGGCATGAGCGTAGCAGGCGGCGTTTGGTCAGTGATCAAGGCCAATGGCTTCGGGAAAGCGGAAGTTGTGTCAGACTATCATCAGCAGGCGCTCGACTTCAACACGCATCTCGCTGAGCAGACGGCTAGCAACATGCTGGGCTGGCAGTCGACGCTGGATATCGAGGCGGGCAACGTAGTGGTCAAACTCACTGACCGCGAAGGGGCGCCGGTGTTTGACGCAACGGTCCTCGTGACGCCAGCCCGGCCCGAATCCGCCGCGCCTGAATCGACACTCACGCTCATCCCCAGCCCCGATGTTCGCGGTCAGTACAGTGCGCCTGTGCTCCTCTCACGCCCGGGGCGGTGGCGCTTTGCTGTGCGGGCCGAACGGGCCGACGACGTACACCTGGCTGACCTACGCCGTGATGTGAGGTTTTGATGGCACTCGTCGTAGACCAGACTACCGACACACAGTGTGTACACTGCGGCCTCCCTGCGCCAGTGCCTTCTGATGCGGAGCAAGCTGCGTTCTGCTGCATTGGCTGTGAGGTGGCGCACAGCGCGCTGACGCATGCGGGCTTTGACGCTACCTACTACGCGCTCCGTGACACCACGACGGTGCGCCCATCCGCTAGCGCTGCCCCCAGCGACGCCCTGCTCGCCGAACTCGACGCCGACGCCTTCCTGGAACGCCACGCCCAGCGCAACGCCGACGGCTCGGCCACGCTTGACCTCTACCTGGACGGCGTGCATTGCGCGGCGTGCGTGTGGCTGGTGGAGCGGCTGCCGTTTGTTATGCCCGGCGTCGCCTCGGCGCGTTTGGACCTGCCGCGTGCGCGTCTGCGCGTGGTGTGGTACCCTGAGCACGTCCGGCTCTCGGCCATCGCGCAGTGGCTGGCGCAGTTTGGCTACGCCGCGCATCCCAAGCGCATGGCCGCGCAAGACGCGCGCAGCCATGCCGAGCGGTCGCTGCTGATTCGCACGGGCGTCTGCTGGGCGCTGGCGGGCAACGTGATGCTGCTGGCCTTCGCGTTCTACAGCGGCCTGGATAGCTCGACCGAAGCCTCGCTCACCGCCGCCGCGCGCTGGGTCAGCTTGGCACTGGCCACGATTTCGGTGACGTATGGCGGGCAGGTGTTTATCCGCAAGGCGTGGGCGTCGGTGCGGCTGGCATGGGCGGTCCGGTCGTGGCGCAGCCTTCACATGGACCTGCCCATCGCGCTCGGCATCCTCGTCGGCTACGGTCACAGCACCTGGGCAACCGTCACGGGGCAGGGCGAGGTCTGGTTCGACTCCATCGCCGTCCTCATCGCCGCGCTGTTGACAGCCCGCTGGCTGCACCTGCGCAGCCGCCGCCTCGCGGGCGAAGCCAGCGACCGCCTCCTGGCGCTCATCCCCACCTCGGCGCAACGCATCGCCACCGATGGCAGCATCGAAGTCGTCGATGTCGAAGCCCTGGCCGTAGGCGACACCGTGCTCGTAGCCGCAGGCGCCGTCGTGCCCGCCGATGGCATCGTCACCGACGGCACGTCGACGCTGGACAAGAGCGTGCTGACGGGCGAGAGCGCGCCGGAAGCCGTAGCACCGGGCCAGGCGGTGGCGGCAGGCGTGCTCAACCACAGCGCCCCGCTCCGGCTGTGCGTCACGGCGGTGGGCGAGGCCACACAGGTAGGCCGGCTGCTGGCATGGGTGCGCGACAACGACGCGGCGCCCGACCATACCACGCTGGCCGATCGGCTGGGCGGCGTCTTCGTCGGGGCGGTGCTGCTGCTGGCGCTCGTCACCGCGGCGATCTGGTGGGTGATTGACCCGAGCGTCATCGCTACCCATGTGGTGGCGCTGCTCGTGATCACCTGCCCGTGCGCCCTCGGCATGGCCACGCCGTTGGTGATGGCTGTGTCAACCGCGCAGGCCGCCCGACGCGGCCTCTTCATCAAGCACGACGCCGTCTTCCAGCGCCTCGCCACCATCGACACGCTCGTGCTCGACAAGACGGGCACGCTCACCGAGGGCCGCATGCGCCTCGTAGACTGGGCGGGCGATGCCGAAGCGCTCGACTTGGCCGCTGTGCTGGAGACGCAGAGCGAACACCCCATCGCCGTCGCCCTCGTGGAGGCGCGCCGTCCTACCCGCACGCATCAGCCCATGAGCTACACCGCCGAAGCAGGGGCCGGGCTCCACGGCTGGGTGGATGACCACCATGTCGTCATCGGCCAGCCAGACTGGGTGGCCACGTTCGCCGCCTTGTCTGACGCGCAGCAGCGGCAGCTCGACGCCTGGGCGCTGCACGGCTTCACCCCCGTCGCCGTTGCCGTCGATGGGCAGGTGCGCGCCTGCTGCGGCTTCGGCGACCCGCTCCGCGCCGACGCCCCTGCCACGCTCGACCGCTTCCGGCAGGACGGCTACGCGCTGCACCTCTGCTCTGGCGACGACAGCCGCGTGGTGGCGCAAGTGGGCGAACGCCTCGGCCTGCCTGCCGATCATGCGCACGGCCGCATCACGCCCGACGGTAAGCGCGCCTTCGTTTGTCAGCTCCAGCACGACGGGCAGCACGTCCTCATGCTCGGCGACGGCGTCAACGACGCCGCTGCGCTCCAAGCCGCCGAGGTGGGCGTGGCCGTCCACGGTAGCACCACCGCCAGCCTTGTCGCCGCCGACGTTTTCCTGACGGGATCGGGCGTGGAGGCGCTGCCGCCGCTCTTCGACGGCGCTCGCCGCACGCGGGCCGTCATCCGCCGCAGCCTAACCCTTTCGCTCGGCTACAACGTCCTCGGCGCTGCTGCAGCGATGGCCGGGCTCGTCACGCCCCTCGTGGCGGCTGTAGCCATGCCCATCAGCTCGCTAGCCGTGGTGGCCTTTGCCCTCACCCAGCGCTCATTCCGCTTCACCAGCACCGTCTCGCCATGACCATCCTGTACTTGCTCGTTCCTCTTGCGCTGCTGCTCGCAGGCGCGGCCGTCTACGGCTTCTACTGGTCCGTCCGCGACGGCCAGTACGAAGACACCGAGACGCCGGCCATCCGCATGCTCCTCGACGATTAGTTCAACCAAACGCTCTCCACGCCATGTCTACGCTCGTTGCCACACGCCTCCAGCACGTCCACCCCGCTCCGCATGCCCTCGTGGAAGGTGGGGCTGCCGAATTTTACTGGATCGGCCCCGCGAAGACCAGCTACGTCTTCCAGATCGCCAACGACCCGCTCTGCTACGACGTGGTGTTCGAGGCTGAGGTCGCCAACACCAGCCTGCTCACCGTCTTTGAGGCGCTGCCGGAAGATGGCGACGAATACTTCTGGCGCGTGCGCCCCTTGAACGAAGAAGACGCATGGACCGAGGCCACGCCATTCATCGCCACTGACCAGGACCACATCGTGGCGGCCCACCTGCGCGAGAGCAAAGCCCTACGTCATGCCGCACTGGCCGCTGGGCAGCCCGGTACCACAGGCGACAACGCTGCAGCGAATACCGACTTTGCATATGGGACGACCTCGTTCGCAATGGCGCTGGGCACTGTCCTCTTCATGTTCGGCACCTTCGGCACCCTCATCGCCACCATTGCTTCCATCATGACGTGACGCGATGACGCCTGTTGACCTCGGCCTTGTCTTTATCCTCGGGCTGCTCGGCAGCGTCCACTGCGCGGGCATGTGCGGCGGCTTCGTGATTGCGCTGACGCATGCCCCAGGATCTCGGCTCTCTGCACATGCTGCGCACGCGTGGTACTATGCTGGGAAGACGGCTACATACATGCTGCTCGGCGCGTTGGCGGGCGGCCTCGGCGGCGGGGTCATGGCGCTGCTGGGGCCGTTGCAAACGGGCCTCTCGGTCACGCTGGCCATAGGTATGGTCATCGTCGGGCTGAGCCTATTGGGCTGGCTGCGGGCACTTCCGGGCGCCTTCGGTCTTGGCCACGCGCGGTGGCTTTCCAACGCCATCGGGCAGGTCTTGCAGCGGCGTGGCTGGCAGGGTGCGGCCGGGCTGGGACTGCTCAACGGCTTGCTGCCCTGCGCGCTGGTGTACGGCCTTCTCGTGAAAGCAGCCACCACAGGGTCGGTGCTGGGCGGCGCGGTCACGATGGGGGTGTTCGGGATGGCTACGATTCCTGCCCTCGTCCTCACCGAGCGCATGGCTTGGCTCTCCAAAGGGGTGTGGCGCACCCGGGCCAACCAAGTCGCAGCGGTGCTCCTCATCGCCTTCGGCACCATCACGCTGTTGCGCGCCACACCGCTGCTCCACTTCGGCCACGCCGATCACGCCATGGCCGATACGTCCTCACCAGTGGACCACGCCGATCCCCACCACCACCATCATCACCATCCGTAGTCTGGTTCGTCTCAGGCCCAGCACAACCTTTCGGTGGCTGCTCGTATAAGCCGCTCGACTCGTTGCACCATGCCGCAGGCTCCATGACGGACTACGAACGCCAAGCCCTCCACGAGATCAACATCTGGCAACAGCCCGACACGGGCTGGACGGCCCGCGTCAGCGGCAGCATCAACGGCGCGATGGACTCGGCGATGGACCTCATGCGCAAGGTGCCGGGGGTGGACTGGACGATCGACAACGTGGTGACGGGGCTGCTGCAGCTCATCAACGAGATCGTGCAGGACTCGATCTGGCGCGACGACATCTACCGCCACTTCGCTAAGGCGGGCTACCCGCACGTGCAAGGCCCCGGCGACGCGCAGCAGCTCACGCTGGACGAGATCGACCCGCTGATGCAAGGCCTCTTCCCCAAGTACAAGACGTTAGGCGCCGCCGAAGGGGCGGTCACAGGCGCCGCAGGCTTGGCGGGCATCGTACCCGACGTCATCGGCCTCGTCGCCATCAGCTTGCGCGCCGCGGGCGAGTATGCGGCCTACTGCGGCTTCGACCTGGACGACCCAAACGAGCGGATCTATGCGCTGCAGATCCTCGACGTGATCTCGCGGGGCGAGACGGCCAAGCAGGTCACCTTCTCGCCGCTGTTCCGCGTGACGCAGGCCGTGGCCAAGCGGCAAGCCCTCAACGCGCTGGAGCACACCGTCGTGGCCAAAGTCGTCAAGGACCTGGCCAAGAGCATTGGCATCCACGTCACGAAGGCGAAGCTGGCGCAGGTGGTGCCCGTGGCGGGCGCCGTCGTGGGCGGCGGCTTCAACCTGTACTACACCAGCAAGGTCTGCGACGCCGCCTACTTCCTCTACCGCCAGCGCTTCCTCGAAACCAAGTACGACGCCGTCGACTGACCAGCTCTGGTAATGTGATAGTGCAGCACATCGTCTAATGTTGTCATCCCTCGGCTGCAGTCTTCCACTTTCGCCCGGGATGACAACCTTGATCGCACAATCATCTCCCAGAGCTTGCAGAACGCACCCACGCAAGTGTGGCGAGCCTGCGTTCTGCAAGCCCGCCACAGGGTTGGTACGTGTCGGCTGTGCGAGGTGTGCGAGGGCTAGGCCGCTGCGTACGCGACGGATGCGCTCAGCTCGCGCCACGCCTCCACATCGGCCTGAACCGCGTCGATTTTCTTCGCGATGACGCCGAGCGCGTCGTTTCCGAGGGCCAGGCGCAACGGAGGCTCCTCGGCCTCCGCGATGTGCATGATGGCCTCGGCGGCGCGGTACGGATCGTTCGGCTGGTTGCCGTCCAGGTTGTCCATCATCGCGCGGAACCGCCCGACGGGCGTCGCCTCGTATGCCTCCACCTGCTCGGCCACGCG
The DNA here is from genome assembly GCA_038747545.1 of Bacteroidota bacterium. Taxonomy (GTDB): domain Bacteria; phylum Bacteroidota; class Rhodothermia; order Rhodothermales; family JBCCMF01; genus JBCCMF01. The sequence goes on along the minus strand of JBCDJT010000048.1, from coordinate 7,175 downwards.
GTTCAGCGAGCGGCCTGCGAAGTCGGTTTTGAAGACGCCGAGCGTCAGCACCGTGACGTCGATGCCGAAGGGCTTCACCTCTTGCGCCAGCGCCTCGCCCAAGACATCGACGGCGGCTTTCGAGGCGGTGTAGACGCTGAGGCCGCCGAAGCCCGTGAACCCGCCGATGGCTGCCGCCAGCATGATGTGGCCACTGCCCTGCGCACGCATGTGGGGCAAGGCAGCGCGGATCACGCGGTGGGCGCCCAGCACATTCACGTCGAAGAGCTTGAGCGCTTCCGCGTCCGAGGTTTCTTCGACCGCGCCCACCAGCCCGTAACCGGCGTTGCTGATGAGCACATCGATCCGCCCGAAGTGAGCTATGGCTTGGGCAACGCCTGCGTTGACGGCGGCGGTGTCGGTCACGTCGAGCACGACGCCGAGCGCGCGGCCGTCGGGGGCCAGCGCCTCAAGGTCGGCGACGTGTTCGGGGCGGCGCACCGTGCCGGCTACGCGGCCGCCTTGCGCGAGGATCACCTCGGCCAGCGCACGGCCTAAGCCTGAGCTGACGCCAGTGATGAAGTAGACGTTGTCAGTACGTGGGGTGAAGAACTGTTGGGTCGTTTCCATGGTGTGTTGATGGTGAGCTGTTTCGTTGTTGCGAACAGGCTCTTGTATGGAGGCGACCACGGGCGGGATTTGACCCGTTCTCAGAAGGACTGTACCAGTTCTCAGCATCCGCCGGGGTACGACGCATGCGCACGCCGAAAAGCCGTCGGCGTCTGCCCCGTTTCGCGCTTGAAGAACCGGGAGAACGCCGTGAGTTCGCTAAACCCGAGGCGGTGAGCCACTTGCTTCACAGGCGCGCGCGACCCGGCCAGCATGCCCTGTGCTTCCGCCACCAACTTGCGGCTGGTCCACGTCCCCACCGTCTGCCCGGTCTTGGCCTTGATAACGGTGGCGAGGTAGTTCGGATGCAGGGCCAGCGCATCGGCGAGGTCGGTCAGCGAGGGCGCGAAGGTGGCATCCCCGCCCACGAGCGCCCGCACGCGCGCTTCCAGCTCGCGGTGAAACGCTTGCACGATGCCTGAGGCGCGGTTGCCTTCGTCGCGCGGGTCGTAGTCGTCCCAGAACGCCTCGCGAAACCGCAGCAGCAACGCCACCAGCAAGGCCGCTACGAGCGGATGCTGCACGCTCGACGGCCGCTCCACCTCACGCGCGATCTGCTCGGCCAAGCTGGCGAGGGCGCGGTAGGTGTCGGCATCGGCATAGAACGGCGGCGCGCTTTCGGCAAGCAAGAAGGGCAACGTGCCAAAGACGTCCGCGTGGCTATACGCCTTCAGGAAGCGCTCGGTGAACGTCAGGATCCAGCCGCGCACGGGCTCGTCGATGGCGAACGCCTTGACGTGGCCAGGGTTGGTGAAGTAGACCGTGTACGGCTTCGTGGCGTGCTCCGTGCCATCCAGCCAGTAGCGCCCGCGCCCGCTTTCGATGAGCACGAGCGAGAAGTAGCCCGTGCGGAACGACGGCGACACCATGGGCTTGGGATGCAGCTGCTCAAAGCGCCGCACGCTCACGCCCGCTTGATCTTCGGCTGCATGGCCCACCGATGCGGCAAACGAGGAGAGGGAGTCGTAGGTGGGAATAGCCATGGCGCACCGCGTGGTTTGCGAGCCCCAACGTCGAGGCTATCCTCAAGTGCCCTGCTCACTCGACGACCGCCAGCCCATCAAACTTCGCCACCGTTTTGGGGCCGATGCCCCGCACGCGCTCTAGCGAGGCCACGCGAGCAAACGCGCCATGCGCCTCGCGGTAGTCGACGATGCGCTGCGCCAGAGCCGGCCCTACGCCCGGCAGCCGATCCAACTCGGCCAGCGTCGCGGTATTCACGTTGACCGGACCTCGCGCGGTAGGCGCCTTGCGCGATACGTTGGGCCTAGGAGGCGCTACCTCCGCTACGTCGGCGGGCGCCGGAGCGGCCTCGCTCTCTTCCGTAGTAGCCTCAGTAGCTGGCGAGGCGAATACCGCGTTCAGCTCAGCGGCCGCCGCGGCAAACGCGGCATGATCGGCGGGCAAACCGGGCTCTGGGATCGGCATCAGCTGCTCGCTGATGAGCCGAGTGCTGCCCCCAACCAAGGCAAAGCCTATGATCACGAGCAGGACGATGCTCTCGTAGTGGGTGAGCGCCATGCGCTGCTGCAGGTGATAGAGCCATCGCATGAGCCAAGCCGGGGTTGGTGAGACGTGCTGCGTAATCCATCTGACACGGCAGCGTGCTTCGTCTAACATCTTTGACCCGGGCGATGTAGTTTCCGCCACAGATACGACCCACGGAGGATACAATGGATCGACGCGCATTTGTGGAAGCCAGCGCCGCGCTGGGCCTGGGCAGCCTGTGGCCGGGCGTGCTGTACGCCAAAGCTGCCGAAGCCAACACGCTGAGCACTACCGTCATTGCCGAGGCCGAGAAGGTCATGGGCCTGACGTTCACGGAGGCGCAGCGCGAGCTGATGCTGGAGGACTTGCAAGACCGTCTCGCCACCTTCGAGCGGTTGCGCGCTACACCCATCCCGAACAGCGTCGCTCCGGCACTTCGTTTCGACCCCATGATCGGTCGCACGGCACCGCCCGAGGCCGCAATCAGCCGGCTCGACAGCTGGCTAGCGCCAAGCGTTGAGCGTCCAGCCAGCGACGCCGACCTCGCCTTCCTCCCGGTCACCGAACTCGCCGCGCTTGTCCGCGACCGCAAGGTGACGGCTACCAAACTCACCCAGCTCTACCTGCGCCGCCTGAAGCAGTACGACCCGGTGCTGCAAGCCGTGGTCACCCTCACCGAAGACCGCGCCTTGACGCAAGCCGCAGCCGCCGACCGTGAGATCGCGGCGGGCACCTACCGCGGGCCGCTGCACGGCATCCCGTGGGGCGCCAAGGACTTGCTGGCGGTGCAGGGCTACCCGACGACCTGGGGCGCCATGCCCTACCGCGAGCAGGTGATCGACGAAGACGCCGAGGTGGTGAAGCGGCTCGACGCGGCTGGCGCTATCCTCGTCGCCAAGCTGACGCTGGGCGCCTTAGCGTGGGGCGATGTGTGGTTCGGCGGCACGACCAAGAACCCATGGAACGTGGAGCAAGGCAGCAGCGGGTCGTCGGCGGGGCCGGGCTCAGCGGTAGCCGCAGGCCTCGTCGGCTTTGCGATAGGGAGCGAGACGCTGGGCTCCATCGTGTCGCCGTCTACGCGCAACGGCGTGACCGGGCACCGCCCCACGTTCGGGCGCGTCAGCCGCGCCGGGGCGATGGCGTTGTCGTGGTCGATGGATAAGCTCGGGCCGATGTGCCGCTCCGCCGCCGACTGCGCGCTCGTCTTCGACGCCATCCACGGCGCCGACGTGGGCGACCCGACCACCACCTCGCAGCCCTTCGCCTACCCCCTGCCCGATGTGCGCGACCTGCGCATCGGCTACTACGCCAGCGCCTTCGAGGGCGACTACCGCGGCCACGAGCACGACCACGCTGTCCTCCGCGTGCTACGCGGCCAAGGGCTATCACTAACACCCATCGAGCTGCCGCAGGACGACCGTCTCGGCGCGATGCTGCTCACGCTCAACGCCGAAGCCGCCGCTGCCTTCGACGACCTCACCCGCTCCGGTGGCACCGAGACGATGGTGCGGCAGATCCGCAACGCGTGGCCCAACGTCTTCCGTCACGCCCGCTTCATCCCCGCCGTCGAGTACCTGCAGGCCAACCGCGCTCGCACCGAGCTGATACAGGCCATGCACGCCGTCATGGACACCGTCGATGTGATCGTCACGCCGTCCTATCGCGGCGGCGTATTGCAGATCACCAACCTCACGGGGCATCCCTGCGTGGCCCTGCCACACGCCTTCGACCCGCTCGCCGATCAGCCCACTTCACCACGCCGGGCGCCGCGCAGCATCTCGTTCATCGGCGGCCTCCACCAAGACGCCGCCGTCCTCGCCGTCGCCGACGCCTACCAACGCGCCACCGACTTCCACCGTCAACGTCCACCGATAGGCTGAGGCTCTTACGATGGAAAACCAACGGCACTCCCAACTATTATTACCAAGGGGATGCAACTGGAAGACTGCTCAGGCCAGCAGCCTCCAGTTGCTTTTGCATTAGGCCTCGACACGTACGATTTCGCCTCGGCGGTCAATCGCAGCTTGAACGGCACGATACGCATCAACCCGACCGAAGCCATAGATCGCCGAGTGCCTGTCCTTGCCGTATCCTCCGCCTTGAGGGTCAATTTGTTCAGCAGTTTCTTTTAAAATGTCTTTTACTTCTATTGCTGTGAGTTCTGGATTCACTGACAGCATCAAAGCACAGACGCCAGCTACGAGCGGACAAGCACTAGACGTCCCTCCGAATCTTTGCATTGTTGTATAGTCACCCGATTGGTAGCCATTTGCGCCCCGACGGTCAGTTGTGACAATGCCTAGCCCCCCTGCGCCACTACTAGGGGCGCAAACCCAAATAGCATCGCCAAAATTGCTATAGTGGCTCTTCCGATCTCGGCTATTTGAGGCCGCTACTGCGATGACATCTGGATGAATGGCAAAGCCCGCACGGGTGTGAGGCGGGTTATCAACATCGTGATCATCATTTCCCGCGGCAAAGACGATCACACATCCCTTGCCATTACGACCTTGGGTAGCTGCCCTACTAATGGATCGTTTCATCGATGTGCTTAGGGTAAAGAACCGACTTCTGACTCCCCAGCTGCAACTGATAATATCTGCTCCGTTCAGGCGTGGATGATCGAACTGCTGGCGAATATCTGCGTCACTGACAGATCCACTCCAGCGAATAGGCATGAGTTGGCAATTGGGAGCAATGCCTACAACACCTCTCCCGTTTTCATCGGCTACGGCCACTCCTGCGCAGGCCGTTCCATGGTTATCGCCACGTGCCGGAGACGGATCTGTGTCGTGCTGACCAAAATCTCGGGGAGCATGGATTTTCCCTGGAGACGCAAAGTCGGGATGGCCCATGTCGAAACCGTCATCAATCACGGCAACGGTGATGTTGCGATCACCACGCGTGACATCCCAGGCTAGCGGCGCAGAAACATCTGCGCCTGCCACAAGGCCGGGCCCGCCCAAGTTTTCCAAATGCCACTGCATGGAGAACAGATCATCACTGGGTCGATGCATCTTCAGGCTACCCTTCACGGCTAGATCTGGCTCTGCAAGTACGACGACACTTGATTCCTGAAGAGCGTTGGCTATTTTGAGTGGGTTCTCCGTAGATTGACTGGTCAGACGCATGATGCATATATATGGATCACCATAAGGATCGGGGACGAACTCTAACCCGTACTCATCTAGCAATTCATTTACCTCTGCGTCACTGATTCCAGACTCCAATTCGACATATATAGAGGTGGTCCTGGTTGACTGGACAGATCGACGCCGTTCTTAGGTGAAATTCTGCGATCTTATCACCAACTCAACCACAGACCACGATGAGACGCAAACGACGCAATCACAGCCCCGCCTTCAAAGCCAAAGTCGCACTCGCCGCGCTCAAGGGCGACCAGACGCTCGCCCAACTCGCCCAGCAGTTCGAGGTCCATCCTAACCAGATCCAAACCTGGAAGAAGCAACTCGGACAGCATGCCGAAGACGTCTTCGCCTCGCCGCGCAGCAAGGCTGCCGACCAAAGCGACGAACGGGTTAAGGAATTGCACGCCAAGATCGGGCAGCTCACGATGGAGAAGGATTTTTTGTCCAAAGCGCTCGGTCGTACCCCATGAGCGAGCGCCGCCGAATGATCAACGCCGCACACGGCTTACCGCTGACTCAGCAGTGCCAGCTACTCGGCGTGGGTCGGTCGTCGGCCTACTACAAGCCAGTGCCCACCTCAGCCGAAACGTTGGAGCTGATGCGCGTGATTGATGAGCTCTACCTTGAGCGCCCCACGCGTGGCTCCCGCATGATGCGCGATGCGTTAGAGGATCGCGGCTATCTCGTTGGGCGTCACCGGGTGCGGCGCTTAATGCGCCAAATGGGCCTGGAGGCGATTTATCCCAAGAAACGCACCACCACGCCCAATCCGGAGCACACGATCTATCCCTATCTGCTACGCCACGTTGAGGTCGAGCGTCCTCGTCAGGTTTATGCCGCCGACATCACCTACATCCCGATGGCCAAGGGCTTCCTCTACCTGGTTGCCGTGATCGACTGGTACAGTCGCAAGGTGCTCTCTCATCGCCTCTCGAACACGCTTGACGCCGACTTCTGCGTTGAAGCGGCACGGGAGGCGATCCTCTGCCACGGCGCGCCGGAGATCTTCAATACGGATCAGGGGTGCCAGTTCACGTCGTCGGCCTTCACGGGCTTGCTCAGGAAGCACGAGGTCAACATCTCGATGGACGGCAAAGGGCGTTGGATGGATAACGTATTTGTTGAGCGTCTTTGGCGGAGCTTGAAGTATGAGGAGGTCTACCTCAAGGCGTACGAGAGCGTGGCCGAGGCGAGGAGGTCAATCACCACCTACCTGTCGTACTTCAACCAGGAGCGTCGGCACAGTTCGCTGGATCGTCAGACGCCGGACACCGTATTTTATGAACGAGCGCCGCTGCTTCGGGCGGCCTAACCAAACGTGGAGTTCCACTTAAGCGGCTGTCCAGTTTTCTAGGACCACTTCATATGTCATCCATCGGAAAAAGCATTGACTCTGGATCAGTAGGGGTATGAAAAACGTGGCTACACCATTCTACATCGGGACTCTTCGTTCTTAGCGCGTCCATGACGCTGTCACGTGCGGCCTCATCTACATAATACAGCTCTATGCCTCTGGGTGATCTTTCTTTGTCGAACCGCAACCCAGGAAACCTACTGGGGTCTTGGGCAACGGCGATCAACTCGGCTGATGAGCTTACCTGATTGCGTTTGACTGCGAAAGCAGTGGCTGCCTCGACAATTTTGAAGGCTTCTCCGCCTCTTTGAATGGTGTATGTTTTGTTCGCCATCTTCTTCGTTTGTGCTATTCGTTCCTGGGACACGAGCTGCTCTTACTAGCTCCAAGCGTAGCGTTCGAGCACAATCAACAATATTGCGGTTGACCGCTTCTTTCCTATTCAAGTCAGGTGGTAGCGAACCAGCAAGCCCATATAGCTATTGCTAGCAGATGCCCGAAAACCCTCCATGTTGACCAAACGGGGGGGGGGGGGG
>JBCDJT010000047.1:0-33337 GCA_038747545.1 Bacteroidota bacterium | reverse complement strand
GCGCATCCAACCCATCTTCCACGTCAATGCCTGACAGTGGCTGCCCAAGCAGGGTGAGTGTGCCGTCGCCGAACACGGTCATGGTGCCGTCCGGCTCGATGGCTACGGCGGTGTCTGTATCTACGCCCAACCCTTCGAGGAAGCGCGTGGGATGCCGGACGGTGCGCTGCGCCAACCACGCGGCCAGCCGTCCGATGCGGCCGCGTTCGGCAAAGTGCGTGTCGACGATGAAGCCCGGTAAGATATTGAGGAAACCGTCGAGGAGTGGAATGCCCATCGGGTCGTCGAGCGCGTCGGGCGTCGTAACGGTACCGTCGCGCGCGTCGAACACGACTTCGCCGAGGATCATGGCCCCGGCACTCGTCCCGCCGATGGCTGCGCCGCGCCGATGGGCGGCCTGGATGGCGCGTTGCAGCGGCGTATCTGCCCAGCGCTGCACGTAGCGATACTGGTTGCCGCCAGGGAAGAACAGCGCATCCGCCGCACGCACGGCTTGCACGATGCTACTGTCTTGCGCGGCCGTGCGGCTGGCCACGGGCAGGTAGCGCACCTGCGCGCCCGAGGCTTCGAGCCGCCGCACCGTAGGGATGCCAGGGTCGCCCGTGTAGTCGAGTACGATCACTTGTTTGGATGGCACTTGCGCCACAAACCAGTCGTAGGCTTCACGGACATCGCCCCCGCCACCGTGTACGAGCACCGGGCCTTGTGCGAGTACGGCAGGCACGAGCCAGAACAAGACGCTCACACCAGCGAGGGCTCTCATCGGCTCGCAAGCGTGGCCTGTTGCCGTTCAAACGCGGCGATGCCATCGTCGAGGAAGGCGGCGAACTCATCGACGGACGCCATGCCGCTGTGCTGCACCAGCCGCGTGCGCGTGGCGGGATCAACGACCGCGTAGGTGGGCAGGGCTACCGTCTGCGTGAGGTCGAGTTGGAACTGCTGAAACTCGGCCATGCGGTCGAGGTCGTCGGTGAACACCTTGAGCAAGACGAAGTGCTCAGCCAGGCGCTCGGCCACAGGCGGCTTCGGGAAGACGTTGGCCTCCATGCTGCGGCAGTTGGTACACGTGTAGCCTGTGAAGTCGATGAACAGCGGCTTGCCCTGCGCCGTGGCCTCCGCAAACCCGCGCTCGATGTCGTCCTTGATCCATCCGTCCTCCATAAGACTCGGCACCGCCGCGCTGGTGGCGGCTAGCGCAGGCGACGATGTGCTGACGGTGAACTGCGGCGGCAAGTACGCATCCAGGGCGCCGAGCGGAGCGCCGTACAGCCCAGAGAGCAGGTAGACCGATAGCCCGAGGAAGCCCATCCCGCCAAACAAGCGGCCCACGCCCAAGCGCTCTACCGCCACGTCGTCTTTGAGTTGGAGCTTGCCGAGCAGGTAGAAGCCCGCCATCGCGAAGATTACCACGCTGAGCGCTATAGCCAGCGGGCGAGAGATCAGGTTGGTGCCCCACACAAGATCGGCATTCGACAGAAACTTGATAGCGGCAGCCAGCTCGACAAAGCCGAGCGTCACCTTCACGGCTTGCATCCACGAGCCCGACTTGGGCAGCGACTGCAAGCCGCGAGGGAAGAGCGCAAACAGCACAAACGGGAAGGCGAACACGCTGCTGAAGACCAGCATGCCGAGCACGGGCGAGCCCCACGAGCCCGCCGCCGTAGCGGCCAGCAACCCGCCGACGAACGGCACGGTGCAAGAGAACGACACCAGCGTCAGCGTCAGCCCCATGAACACGACGCCCGTGTAGCCGGCCTTCGTGTTGCCCTGCTTATTGACGTAGTTCATCAGCCCCGTGGGCGCGCGCAACTCGAACAGGCCAAGGAGCGAGAGCGCGAATACGACGAAGGTGAGGCCGATAAACAGGTTGACCCACGGGTTCGCCGCAATCGACTGCGCCCCTGCCGCACCGACGAGCAGCGCCATCAGGATGCCCAGCCCGGTAAACGTGGCCACAATCGCTAGCCCGTACACCGACGCCATCTGCACGGCCTCGCGGCGCGAGCCGGCGTGCTTGGTGAAGTAGGACACGGTCAGCGGAATCATGGGGAAGACGCACGGTGTGAGCAGCGCAGCCAGCCCCGCACCTGCCGCTAGCAACAGGAAGCCCCAGAGCCCGCCACTCGCCGTCGCCCCTGTCGCGGCGGCCTCCAGCGGCACGACCGTCAGCGTCGCCTCGAAGCGCTCAGTCTGCGGGATGCAGAGCTGATCGCTGCAGACCATGTACTTCAGGTCGCCATCTAGGCGGTGATCATCGAGGATGGCGCCTGCGGTTACCTGCACGGGCAGGCCGAACAACGCCTGCTCCGCGAACGTGTGCGTGTCTTCACGGAAGTTAGGGTCGTACGCGACATCGGGCGTCTGCTGCGTCACCGCGCCGTTCGGCACCAGCCCGGAGGGCCATGCTGGACTCGGCGAGACGGTAAACGGCAACCCAGCTGGCGTATCGGTGGCGTAGAGCTTCCACCCCTCGGCAATGGTGGCCTCGAACATAAGCGCGGCTTGCCCGCCGGGGGCAATGGCCTCGGGGTCGGCGTAGACGCGCCACTGCACCTCATCGCCTGTGACCTGCACCCCGCCGCCGAACGCCTCACCACCTAGCATCGGGAGGCTGCCGAGTGTGGCTGGAGCAGCGTCCCCAGATTCCACGGTCAAGGATGCCGCAAACGAGCGGGGCGTGGGCGGCAGGCACATCTCGTCGGTGCAGATCATAAACGTGAGCGTGCCCGTCAGCTCGTGCGTGCCCGCGGCTTCAGCCGTCACAGCCAGTGTGTGCCCAATACGTGCTTCGCGCTCGAACGTGCGGACGTCGATGTCGAAGTTGGGGTCGTAGCCCTCGTCGGGCTCGGCTTGCCATGGCCCATCGGCCACGGTGATGCCCGCAGGCAGCGTGTCCAGAACAACCGTGACGCCTCGGCTAGGCGGCGGCGAGTCGAGCGCGTACATCTTCCACCCGCCGGCTATCGTCGCGGTGTGGATCAGCTCAACGGGCTCACCAGCTTGTACCGTCGCCGGCTCTACCGTCGTCGCCCACTGTACCAGCTCGTCTACCGACGGGATGCCTTGCGCACGCACGTCTCCCGCATTCAGCACGAGGAGTAGCAAACTGGCGATGAGAAGCAGGTGACGCATGGGTGAGGCACTATTCCAAAACACAACGGCTCACTCGGATGCCGCGGGCAACACTGGTGTTACCACCACCCCATGCGGCGGTTCTCAAATACAGAAAGGGTGCCTACCCGAAGGCAAGCACCCTTTGCAAACGCATTGCCAGCGCGCTTACTCGAGGCCGTCGGCCAGGGGCTCCACGCGGAATTTCAGCTTGGCGAATACATCCGTTTGGACCTTCACCGTCGCCGTGTACACACCGATGAGGCGAATCTCCTCGTCGATCTCGATGTTGCGGCGGTCGATGGCAAAACCGTGCGTAGCGAGGTTGACCGCGATCTGCTGCGGCGTGATGGTGCCGAAGATGCGGTTCTCTTCGCCCACCTTGGCCTGCAGCACCAGATCGAGCGCTTCGAGTTGGCGGGCCACTTCTTTGGCCTGCTCCTTGTCGGCTTGGCGCTTGCGGGCCTGCTGGCGGATGACTTCTTCACGCATCTTGATGGCGCTCTTCGTAGCGATCACGCCCAGCTTGCGCGGAATGAGGTAGTTGCGCCCGTAGCCGTTCTTGACCGAGACAATGTCTCCGGCCTCGCCCAGCTTTTCGACGTCTTCTAACAAAAGGACTTGCATAGGATTCGGGTTCAGGAGCGCCGCAGCTCGGGCCGGGCGCTCAACGTTCGAGGGAATGGACGAGCGGCGCGTTTAGCGGACCGTTTCGTTGACGAACGGGATCAGCGCGAGGTGCCGGGCGCGCTTGATGGCACGCGTGAGCTGGCGCTGGAACTTGGCCGGGACGTTGCTGATGCGGCGCGGCAGGATCTTGCCCTGCTCGTTCACGAAGCGCAGCAGCATTTCCGTGTCCTTGTAGTCCACGTACTCCACCGTGGTGGGGTCGAACTTGGTTTCTTTATTGTTGTCGTTTCTAGCCATGAGAGTCAGATCGATTTGGAGGTGAGCTTATGCGTCGGTGCTTTCGGCAGCAGCAGCGTCGGCCTTGGCCTTGCGGGTCCGCTCGTAATGGCGGATCATCTTGGCGTCCATGCGCAGCGTGAGGTAGCGCAGGATGTCGTCGTCGATTTCCATCGAGCGCTCGATGCGCGGGATGCTGGGGCCGATCAGGTTGGCGTACAGGTTCACATAGTACCCGTTGCGCTTCTTCTCGATCGGGTAGGCGAGGCGGCGTGAGCCCCACTCGTCCGTATCGACGACTTCGCCTCCGTTCTTCTCGATGATCTCTTGCACGCGGGCCACGACGTTCTTGATCTGGTCGTCGTTGAGCACCGCGTTGATGATGTACGTCAGTTCGTACAGGTTGCGGGTTTCGGTCATACAGGTCTCCCTACGGTATGATGAACAAATCATGCCCGCGCGCCACGCAACGGCCCGCGAGCAGGGCGATTACAGAATAGCTAATATACGGCGTCTGCCATGCACACGGGAAGAAAGTGGCGTCAAGAAAGCGAGCTGAATGCGTTCCGTTGCACAACCGCTGCACCCTGCCCCGCTGTTGTGGATATGGCTATTTTTCACGAACCTAGTGGCCTACTCACCACCGCTCCCGGTCTCCCATGATACGTGCCGTCATCTCCGTGCTCACCCTGCTCCTGGGCTGCGCACCTGCCGCTGATCCCGCTGACACAGCTTCCTCGCCATTGGGCGCGCCTTCCAGCGACTGTACCGGGGGCGTCTTCACGCTCGTGGATAACGCCGTCGTGTTCGAGGCCGAGAGTCAGCCGCTGTCTGATGGCTGGGTGCTGGAGTCCAACGTCCCCGACTACTCGGGCGACGGCTACATCACCTGGGGCCAACCCACGACGACCCAAGCCGACGACCAGGGACTGCTGGCGTACCGCTTCCGCGTGGAGAACCCTGGCACCTACACGGTGAAGCTCCGCAACTACCACCCGTGCGAGGACTTCACGGAGTGCAACGACGTCTTCCTTCGCGTCAACGACACGGAGTGGCGCAAGAACTTCAACCACACCCTGCGCGCCTGGGACTGGAACTCGCAGCAAGACGTAGATCATGTCTTTTCAGACGCCCAGTACGACCTGGGGGCCGGCCTCCACACCCTCTACCTCAGCGGACGCTCCGAGGACTTCAGCATCGACCAGATCGCCATTTTCCGCACCGACGTTCCCGAGGCCCAGTATCAAGACTTGGCTCCATCACCGTGTGCGGCGCTCTCAGGAGAGTAGCCGGAGCCCGATTACCGCTTCCGGCCAAAAAACATGCTCTGGCAGGCGCTGACGATGCATTCTCGTGCGGCTGACATCGGTTTGCAAACACTATGAGCGCGCCGAAGAAGCGATCCGCAGTTTTCAACGAGGAGGCTCAGCGCGCATAGGCCAGCGTCAGCAGGTCGACCCGGTTGGCGCCGTGGTGGTGCAACACCGAAGCCGCAGCGGCAGTGGTAGCCCCCGTGGTGAACACGTCGTCGATGAGCAGGAAGACGCCGTCTTCAACGCAGACATCGGGTTTGAGCGCGAACGCGTCAGCCACGTTGGCCCACCGGGCGGTGCGGTCGAGCTTGGTCTGCGTGCGCGTAGGGTTCGGGCGCACGAGCACGTCGGCAACCGAGGCAGCGCGTGCTACGGCGACGCCTTCGGCGAGCATGGCCGCTTGGTTGTAGCCACGCTCCAGGTAGCGCCTGCGATGCAAAGGGATCGGCACGATGCCTGTGTAGGGCGTTTCGGGCTGCAGGTCAGTCACGGCTTCGGCCATCCATTCGCCGAGGATGTGGCCGTAGTACGGGCGGCTGCCATACTTGAGGGCATGCTGGACCCGCTGCAGGGCGCCGCCCTTGTCGAACACCCACAGCGCCGTAGCCGCGTGGACCGTGCCGGGCGCCAGTGGCAGTTCGGCCAAGTGGGCCGCCAGAGCAGCGGGGTCGGCGCGCTCAAGCAGGCGCAGGCACGCTGGGCAAAGCGGATGGCGCCCGCCAGCGACGCGGGCGTGGCAGTGCAAGCAGACAGGTGGATACACCAAGTCCAGCAGCGCCCCGCCCAGCTTCTTGCTGAGGGCTTCGGCTTGCTTTAACCCATTGAGCGGCTTGAACATCGTGAATCTTGTGGCAATCGAGGCGTGAGCACGGGTTCCCCACGGATAAACTCGTACTTTAATGCATCAATTGCGCCAAAATCGGCTTTTTTCTTGTGCGGCTCCACCGCTGCACCCACCAATGTACGCATCCTCTTCCTATGGCGACCCGCAAACGCAAAGGCATGCTCATCAAAAACACGAACACGCGGCCGTTCACGATCGACATGGCTTCGCGGACGATCGTGCTGGAGCCCGGCAGCGTGGAGATGCTGACAGCGGAGGAGGTGAAAGACACCCGGCTGCGCGAGTTCTTGCAGGTGCGGGCGGTGAGCATTGTCCGTCCTACAACGGATGAGGAAGAGGCGGCACTGCAAGCACGGCTGGCGGGCGAAGCCTCGGACTCCCGATGAACATCCTGGGGCTGGAGCCGTGGTACGGCGGCTCGCACAAGACCTTCTTGAACGGCCTCGTCGCCAACAGCGCGCATACGTACCACAACATCACGATGGCGGCGCGCTTCTGGAAGTGGCGCATGCACGGCGGCGCGGTCACGCTGGCTCGGAAAGCACTGCACGCCCTCGACGGCGGCTTCACGCCCGACCTCATCTTCGCCAGCAGCATGGTCAACGTGCCGGCATTCCTGGCCCTCACACGGTCGGCGATGCCCAGCGTGCCCGTGGTGGTCTTCTTCCACGAAAACCAGCTGACGTATCCGCTCCCTGAGGGCAAACCGCGCGACTACACGTACGCGTACATCAACTACCTCTCGTGCCTAGCTGCCGACCGCATCGTCTTCAACTCGCAGTTCCACTTCGACGAGTTCATGGAGGCGCTGCCCATCCTCTTGCGCACCTTCCCGGACTACACGCACCTCAACACGGTCCAGGAGATCCGTGCCAAGTGTACGGTGCTACACCTGGGTATGGACCTGCAAAGCCACGACGCCTTCGCCGCTGACTACAGCCCGCACCGCTGGGGGCCGGGCATGGAGCCGCCCATTGTGCTGTGGAACCAGCGCTGGGAGTATGACAAGAACCCCGAGGCCTTCTTCCGGCTGATGAACCGCCTCGATGACATCGGCTGCACCTTCCGGCTGATCTTGGCCGGCGAGCATTTCGAGGAGCAACCACCCGAGTTCGAGCGCGCCTTCAAGCGCTACGCTGAACGCATCCTCCACTACGGCTACGCCGAGGACTTCGAGGAGTACAGCCGCCTGCTGCACCGCGCCGACCTCATCGTCTCTACGTCGATCCACGAGTTCTTTGGCATTGCCGTGATGGAGGCCATCTACTGCGGCTGCCACCCGCTGTTGCCCAACCGGCTCAGCTACCCCGAGCTCATCCCCGAGACGCTGCACCATCCCCTCCTGCATGCGCCCATCCTGTACGATGACGACGACGCCCTCTTCCGCATCATGGTGCGCATTCTGAAGGGGGAGGAGCGGCCGCTGCCTGCGTCTACCCTCAAGAGCATCCCCGAGCGGCTGGACTGGCGTACCCATGTGGCCGACTATGACACGCTGTTCGCCGAGGTGGCTGCGCAGCGCACGGCTGTAACGGTGTAGGGACGGCGCTGGGCGTTGATGCGCCGCATCCCTATGTTGGCTGCGTGTTTCTCGGCGCTGCTCAGACGCGGGGCGCCCAGTTGCTCCCCCGTACCGGCCCAGCTTTGCCATGCGGTCTCTCGGCCTCGGTCTTGTGCTCCTCTTCGTTTCGGTGCTCACCACACCGCAGGAGGCGCGCGCGCAGCAGTTCGTAGGCTGTGCCAATGTGCAGCAGATCACCCGGGTAGAGTGCGAAGCGTTGCAGGCGCTCTACGACAACACCGACGGCCTGAACTGGCTGGTACGCACCGGGTGGGTACGCGCCAACCAGCCGTGTACATGGCACGGCGTGCGCTGCGAAGGCATCAGCTGGCCACTCAACGTCGTATCGATCCGGCTGCCGAACAACGACCTCCGGGGCAACCTGCCGGGCGAGCTGGTCAACCTCAAGTACCTGCGCGAGCTGGTGCTGGACAACCGCACCAACAGCGGCAGCGAGTTCCGGCGCATGACCGGCAGCATCCCCGATGTCTTCGGCGACTTCGAGTCGCTCGAAGTGCTGGACCTGGGCCACAACGCCATCCCCGCCGACATCCCCGCTGAACTTGGCAAGATCGCCACCTTGCGCGAGCTACGGCTGGACGGCAACGCGCTCACGGGCAACATCCCGGCTACGCTGGGCGACGCGACGGCCCTCGAAATCATCGATGTGAGCCACAACGAGCTGAGCGGGCTCATCCCCGTGCAGTTCGGCAACCTGACTGCGCTGACCGTGCTGCGGCTGAACAACAACGGGCTCCTCGGCCCCATCCCCGGCACATTTGCCAACCTCAAGCGGCTCCAGATCCTCGACCTCGGGCACAACATTCTCTACGACCCGATCCCCACGGCGGCTCTGGCGGGGCTCGACAGCCTCTTCCGCCTCGACCTATCTCACAACCAGCTCGACGGCACCTTCGGGCTTGCCTTGGCCGAGCTGGGGCAGTCGCTCTCCTTCTGCCAAGCCGAGCAGAACCGCAGCGTATGCCTCCCCGACCGTCCCGCTTTCCGCAGCCTGACAGACGCCGCCTCGATCTGCGGGCTGCCCTTCGACGCTGCCTGCCCGGTATGCCATGGAGAACCTTCCGATGCGGGCACCTGCGAGGTCCTGGGCACACTTTTCGAACAGACTCAAGGGAGCGTATGGCAGCAACGCGACGGCTGGCTCACCACGAGCGATCCGTGCCAGTGGTACGGCGTGGGCTGTGAGGGCGCGACCGTGACGAGTATCCGGCTGCCGCAGAATGGCCTCAGCGGCGTGCTCCCCAACGCACTCGCCGAGATGTCAGGGCTGCACACCCTCGACCTGAGGGGCAACGACCTCCGTGGCCCCCTGCCGCTCACGCTCGCGGCAGCCTTCGCCGATCTGGGACAGTGTAACCTCACCACGCAATCCAGCCTCTGCCTCCCCGACACACCAGCTTACCAGCTGTTTCTGAGCGGAGGCAGCGTGTGCGGCCTCGCACCAGACCGCGGCTGCTCTGACCAAGGCGTCTGGCTGTCGGTGGAGGCGTCCACGGGGGCCGACGGCACCCTCCAGCTCAGCTGGGCACTGGCCGACCTGGACGCGGGTGGGTCGTTTCGGCTGGAGCGGCGCGTTGGCGAGGCGTTTGTCCCATCCGAGGCACAGACGACGCTGACTGACCTGGCGGCCGGACGCTATCGGTTTGACATCGACGGTCTAAACCCCGGCACCCATGTGCTGCGCGTCCAGCATGTCTTGGCCGATGGGAGCATCAGCACGAGCCCGGAGGTTGAGGTCTTCGTGATCGACGCGCGTGGGCTCACGCTGAGCGCGCCGTACCCCAACCCCAGCCGCGACCGCATCACCGTGACCGCTGGCAGCACCACCGACCGCCAGCTAGACGTGCGGCTCTATGACGCGTTGGGCCGTGAGGTGCGACTCCTCGACCGCCTCACCCTCCGCGCAGGGACGCCCCTCACGCGCAGCTTCTCCGTCGGCGCCCTGCCGCCGGGGCTGTACTTCATCCGCGCGGCCACGTTTACCCAAGCCCTCACCGTGCTCCCTTGAGCCGCTGGCGGTGGCAGCCCGCTCATACGCCAACTACGGCGCTGCGGCGCTCCATCAGCACCGAATCGCGCCAGATGCCGTCGCGTTGCGAGACCCGCTCGCGGATCCCGACCTCACGGAAGCCACATCGTGCATGCAGGCGGCGGCTGACGGCGTTTTCGGACAGGATGAGCGCTTGCAAGGTCCAGATGCCGTGCGCCTCAGAGGCCTCAATCAACCCTTCGAGCAGCGCTTGCCCGATGCCCCGCCCGCTGGCCTTGGCGGCCACGTACACGCTCAGATCGGCCACGCCCTGGTAGATGACGCGCGTCGATGACGGCATGATGCCCACCCATCCGAGCACTTCGCCGTCGTCCTCCCATACCAGCCGCGAGTGCTTGAGGTACTTCTTGTCCCACGTGGGCCAGTCAGGCACGACCGTGTCGAACGTAGCGTTTCCGGTGGCCATGCCTTCGGCATAGATGGCGAAGATCGCTTCGGCGTCGGCACGCGTGACGGGGCGCAGGTGGGGATGCATCGATGGGGCGAGCAGGCTAGACGGAGGCCCACAAGTTCGCCCAGCGCCCCCAGCACTTCAAGCGCTGGATGGGTGGCAGGCTTACCGAGCCAGCCGATAGGCGCGGAGGGTGTTGTGCTGCATCGTCGGTACGAGCAGCAGGCGCTTGCCGGGCACGTAGTCGATGTCGGCGGCGCGGGCGCCTTCAGCGGTGGTGTCGAGCAGGAGCCGCTTGGTACTGTCCGCGTGGACGTGGTACACCAGCCCGTTGAACCCCGACGCCAGGTACGTCCCATCGCCGACGGCTTCCAAACCATCGGGGCCAGCGATGCCCGTCGCGATTGGGGACAGCTCTTGCGTCTCCAGCGACAGGCGATCCACGGTTTGCGGTGTCCAGCGGGTGATGAGCAGGTCGTCGCCCTGAGGGAGCAAGCCGTTCGGCGTGTCGATGTCGGTCGCCATCGCATCGACCTGCCCGGCGCGCAGGCGGTAGATCGCGTTGCCGCCCGTGTCGCTCGCGTAGATCACGCCCTCGGCATCGACGGCGATGTCGTTGAGGGCCACGGCTCCGTCGATGGCATGACGCGCTTCTACTTCCCCTGCAGCAATGTCGACCACGACGATCGCGTCGATGTCGGTTACGTACAGGCGGCCGTTGTGGATGGCCGTGCCTGTGGGCGCGTTCAGCCCCGCTACCCAGTCGCGTTCTACGATCTCGCCCGCCATCGACACCTTGCTGATGCTGCCCACCCCGTCTTTATCCATGAAGTGGCCTTCGATGTTGGTCGTGTAGATGAAGCCGCTCTCAGGGTCGTAGATGGCGGACTCGATGGTGGTGAGCAATGCATCGGTTTCCCAGAGCAACGTGAGCGAGGCCGAGGGCTGAGCCGTTCCGTTGAGGGACAGGAGCAGGGTGCAGCCGAGAAGCAAAGCAGAGGCAAGTGAGCGCATGGCGTGGCGAAGTGATTGAGACAACGGTCGCCGCGTAGATAGTATGCGGTGCGGTACATGCGCGTCCAGCGCTACAGAACCGGAGTGCGGGCTTATAAATCGGGAGCCCGCACTTGGCGCTGATACTGCGCGGGGGGCACACCGTGGTGCTTCTTGAAGGCCGCGTAGAAGGCCGACTTAGAGCTGAAGCCCGCCTCATAGCCGATCGCCTCGATGGTCAGGTCGGGGCACTCGCGCAGTAGACGCTCGGCCTCCGCCACGCGGTACCCGTTGACGAAGGTGGAGAAGCGGGCGCCGAGGTTGTCGTTCAGGATTTGCGAGAGGTGGTGCGGCGTCGTACCCACCGCTTTGGCGAGGCCCGCCAGCTTGAGGTCGGGCTGCCGGAAGAGTGCGTCGGCCTGCATGCGGTGCCGCAGCCTGTCAATGATGGGTGTTGCCTCGGCCTCAGCGATCTTTTTCTCGGCGTAGGCGGGTCGCTCAGCATGTGGCGTCTGGCGCCTGCGCCACAGCAATGCTCCCGACACAGCATATACAATGAAGGAAAAGATGACGGGGCCGAGGACGTAGCTCGTGTAAAGGGAGACGACGAACCCGAGCGCCACAGCCACCATCACGGCGAAAACCTGCACCCCGCGCGCGTGCCTGCCCTGCCGCGCTTGCCAGAGCCTCCATCCGGTAGCAAGGATATACCCGGCGACGACAGCATGGAGCGTGTACCGGAGGTGGTAATCCCAGACGCGCGGATGCTGCTCAAACGGAAAGAGCACACCGAAGCTGCACAACGCCAGCACGACGCCGCCCAGGTGCCACCGCCGTATGGTGCGTGCCTGGGGCGCTCCGGCTTCAGCACGTACGTACTCCAGCAAGAGCGCCCCCATGAGCAGATGCGCCGATAGGCCGACCTGCACCGCCGTCCATGGCATGGTCTCGGCGAAGAAGTATGCGCATGACACACCCACGCGCACGCACACCGCGAGCAGGAGTAGCCCCAACAGGCGGTCAGCTGCGTGCGTCCACCTCGCCGCCACGAGGTACAGCCCCGCCAGTAGGGCGTTGAACACGCCGAGCGCGCTGAAGAAGAAGAGCAGGTGATGCGCCACAGCGCCAACGTATCTGGTGGACCAACGCGGTTGAAGCCGATTGGGACGCCTACGCTTCGGCGCAGGCGGAGATGCAGCCGCGCCCAAAACACGCGTGACATCCCATGACAACTCCACCCACCCGGTACCGTAGTTTTCAGTCTGCCGTTCACCGCTCATCCCGTCCATGTCCCTCACGCGTATTTCCGTCATCCTGCTCGGCGTCGTGTTGGTGCCTGCACTGTTCTACATCGCCTACGAGGTGAAGCAGGTAGACGAACAGGAAGCGATGATGGTGGCCGTCTACGAGCAGCAACTGGAGACGCTGCTCTACTCGGTGAACCAACACGCCTGGGACACGGTGAGCGACTGGGCCGATGCGCTGGAGTGGGAGCTGAGGCAAGCGCCCAACGCAGACGGCGCCCGGGACTTTCTCAGCGAGCAGCCCCTGATGACAGGCGGCGTCGTGCTGATCGACAGCCTGCGCCAGTCGACGCTGTGGATCATGCAGGATACCACCGTCACCAGTGCGTCGATCGTCGCCGACTCTACCGCCCGACGGCTGCGGAGCCGCCTGGGGGTAGGGTATCGCCAGCTGGAGCCGATCCTGCTGCAAGACGCCGCCGCCGTCAAGGTCGTGATGCTGTATGCGCTGGAGGACGCCGGCGCCCTTCACTTCGCCGGCCTCGTGCTCGATCAGAATCAGTTCATCGAGACCGAAGTCGCGCCCAAGCTGCGCGACGTGGGGCGGACGCAGTTTGAGCTCGCCATCTGCCAAGGCCCCAGCGCCGTCCCCGTCATCGCCACGGGCGACGTCTCCTGCACCGATATCGAGTACAGCCGCGCGCTGTGGGTCTTCCCCGACCATACCATCTGCATCAAGCCCACGGAGCAAGCCGCCATCGCCATGCTCGACCGCCGGCTGTGGCGCAACCTGTCTACGGCAGGCGGGCTCACGGTGGTGCTGCTGATGGGCGTGGGGTTTGTGCTCTACACGGTGCGGCGCGAGATGCGGCTGGCGCAGATGAAGTCCGACTTCGTCTCGAACGTCTCGCACGAGCTGCGCACGCCGCTCTCGCTCATCCGCATGTTTGCCGAGACGCTGGAGATGGGCCGCGTGCGCGACGACGCCAAGCGCCAAGAGTACTACCGTATCATCGGCATGGAGACCGAGCGGCTGACGCACCTCATCAACAACATCCTCGACTTCTCGCGGATGGAGGCGGGCCAGAAAACCTACCGCTTCGCCCCGCTCGACCTCAACGCCCTCGTGCGCAGCACCCTCAAACTCTACAGCTACAAGCTCAGCAGCGGCGGCTTCCAGGTAGAGACCCACCTGGCCAGCGACCTCCCCCACCTCCACGCCGACCACGACGCGCTCACCGAGGCGCTCATCAACCTGATCGAGAACGCCATCAAGTACAGCCCCGACGCCAAGCACCTCGCCGTGACAACCGAGCGCGTAGACGGCGCGCTGGCCTTGCGCGTGACGGATCATGGCTGTGGCATCAGCGAAGCCGACCAGCAGCGCGTCTTCGACAAGTTCTTCCGCGTCTCTACCGGCCTCGTACACGACACCAAAGGCACGGGCCTGGGGCTCAGCTTGGTCCAGCACATCGTCAACGCCCATGATGGCCACATGACGGTAGAGAGCACGCTGGGCCAGGGCAGCACCTTCAGTATTCTCCTTCCTCTTCCTCCTCCCGCTTGACCTCCCGACGGCGTTATGAAGCGCATCCTCCTCGTTGAAGACGAACCGCACATGCAGCAAGGGCTGCACGACAACCTCACGTTTGAAGGCTACGATGTCACCGTGGCGGGCGATGGTCAGGCCGGGCTAGATCACCTCCGCGCTTCCACGTTCGACCTCGTCCTGCTCGACGTGATGCTGCCGCGCATGTCGGGCTTCGACGTGTGCAAGAACGCCCGCGCCGAGGGCGTGCAGACGCCCATCATCATGCTGACAGCCAAGGGCGAGGAGATCGACAAGGTGCTCGGCCTAGAACTGGGCTCCGACGATTACGTGACCAAGCCGTTCAGCCTGCGCGAGCTGTTGGCGCGCGTCAAAGCGGTGCTGCGGCGGCCCGCCGTCTCGGGTGCTGCCGAGCCGACCGCCGCCGTGACGATAGGCCAGCTCACTGTCAACTTCGAGACGTTTGCCGCCACTAGCAGCGGGGCGCCGGTGGAGATGACCCATCGCGAGTTTGAGGTGTTGCAGTACCTCTACGAGCGCCCCGGGCAAGCCGTGAGCCGCAACCAGCTGCTCGCTGATGTGTGGGGCTACGACCACCTCCCCACCACGCGCACCATCGACAACTTCATCCTGAAGCTGCGCCAGAAGATTGAGCCGAACTCGGCCCATCCACGCCACATCCTCACCGTGCATGGCGTAGGCTACAAGTTTGTGCGGTGACATCTTATGACAAGCAGGAACCGCGTCATGACAACGCCAGGCGCCCTTTGGTCGATATTCGTTACCGTGAACGCGTGGATGTGTGAGCACGTCTGCGCGTTGCTTCTTGCCCACAGGCAGCTAGTCATACGTTCACGTTTCATCGCGCCCACGCGTTCACGCGTTCACGCTTTATGATCAAGGTCATCGGCTACGTCTTCCTGGGCTTGCTGTGCAACAGCGCACAGGCCACTGCTGGCGCATCGGATGATTACGGACTCAACCGCTGGGAGCGCGTGGTCGAACTGCGCGGCACGTGGCAGTTTACCCTCGGCGACGACGAGGCCTGGGCCGAACCCGACTTCGACGACCGCGACTGGGACCAGATGTATGTACCTGGCCGATGGGAAGACGAAGGCTACCCCGGCTACGACGGCTACGCCTGGTACCGCACCACCTTCGACCTGCCGCGCGGCCGCTACCGCAAGCTGGTCCTCCGGGCGGGGCGCATCGACGACGTTGACGAGGTGTACATCAACGGGCACTTCGTCGGTCGCTCTGGAGGCATGCCGCCGCACTACAAGACGGCCTACCACGAGTGGCGCGAGTACACCATCCCGATGGACTACCTCAATCCCAATGGCGAAAACGTCATCGCCATCCGCGTCTTCGACGAACGCATTGAGGGCGGCATTCTGGAGGGGCAGGTCGGCATCTACGACGACCGCGACGCACCCTTCATGGAAGCCGACCTTACCGGGCCGTGGATGTTCAGAACAGGCGCGCACCCCAGCTGGGCTGGCGAAAAAACACGCGACATGGAGTACGTCATGGTGCCGGGCTACTGGGAGGGCCAAGGCTTCCGCAACCTCGACGGCTTTGCCACCTACCACCGCAGCGTCACCATCCCGCGAGAGCTACGCGGCGAAGACCTGGTGCTCAGCCTCGGCAAGATCGACGACCTCGACGAGGTGTACTTCAATGGCGTCCTCATCGGGCGCACTGGCCAGATGCAGCCCTACCCCGACGTCCGGGGCGACGAGTGGCAGGTGCAGCGCTTCTATCCCATTCCCGAAAACGCCGTCAAGTATGGCGGTCGCAACGCGCTCACCGTCGTCGTCTTCGACGGCATGATCGACGGCGGCATGCACGAAGGCCCGGTGGGCATCATCACCCGCAACGAGCACGAGCGGCTTGCCTCGAAAGCGGGCTCCGTGTGGGACCGGATCAGGCGCTTCTTCAACGATGGCTGAGCCTATGACCTCTCGCCCCACGGCCTTCGCGCTCGCTGCGCTGCTTGGCCTGACCAGCCTAGCCCCAACGGTGCAACACACGCCCCCGCTAGCTGCTAGCCCCAACCCGTTCGCGCCGTTCTTTGGCACCTGGACCCTGCAGGACGACCAGTTTCAGCAGGTTTGGGACGGCCAGACCGTTGAGACGCTGACTATCCCCAACCACATCACTGTCTGCAAGCCCATCAACACCGACCAGAGCGTACTCTGCGTGGTGGACGCGGGCGACCTCAAGGGGCACATCCTATGGTCGCTCAACACCGATACGCGGCAGGTACACCACCTCTCCCACTTCGGCACCTCGCGCAGCGGGGTGGGCACAGGCACCCTGAGCGCAACAGGCGACCTGACCACCCGGGTACGCTTTCAGGGCGAGCCAGGAGGCAGCTATCGGATGTACCAGTATGCGTGGCTATCGCCAGATGCGTACACGATGCACTCGGCGCAGTACGACAGCACCGGGCAGGCTACGGGCAACTGGTACGGTGGCACGTTTGTGCGCGTGATGGCCCAGCCGTAGCGCTAGCCGCCGTACATCTCAGGCACGGGCTCACCGACGGTCGCCTCACTGTTCCAAAAGACGCTCATGATCCACCAGCGGGTGCCGTCGTGGAACAGCTGGATGCTGTTGATCCCGCGATCGAACGGCTCGGCATCTTCCTCTAGACGCGCTTCATATGTGCTGAAGAGGTGCGTCATGTAGCCGTACGTCTCTACCTTGCGCGATGTCTCTACCTCGTAGAACCCGTTATCCACGAAGGCAGGGGTGGCACGCTCGATGTAGTCTTCTACACCCACGGGCACCGGGTAGGCTTGGCCAGCAGGGGTACGACCGATGGGAATCAGGCGTGCTTCAGGGTGGAAAAACGAGCGAAAGCGGTCCCAGTCGCGCTCCTCGCCAGCCGGACCAGAGATCGAGTCGTAGAGGGCGGTGATGATGGCCTCGATGGAGGCGACATCGTCAGCGTCTGGTTCGGGCCAATCCGACGTGGCCGAGGGTTGTGCTATTGCTGGGATGGCGAAAAGCAGGCAAAGGGCGAGAACTGCACCGTAACGCATGGAGGGCATGAGGAGAGGGATCAACTGGACAGGGACGGCAAGCGGCATGCCGTGGCTGATGACCGCGGCAGCTCAGAGTGGCGTAACTCCCCAACCCAGCCCAGTCGTATCTGAAGCATCAGATTTTCTGGCACATACGCCGCAGTGCAGCCTCGCCTGTGCTATGCAGCACCCGTCCGCAAGCAAATCGGGCATGGTACATCGAGCCGTATGCTGGCACCGACCACACTTCATACATGTAACGATCCAGGAAGACGACTTTTACGCAGCCATTTGCAGACTTCAGGTTTATCGGCAACATCCGATAGCCAAAGGGCCTCAGAAGTCCTCCCTCAGGCATTACAGAAGTTCAACATAGTTAAGCGATTATGAAGCGCTTGCCGCCTTCGTCGTTATTCGCACCGCCATACTGGCCAGCTACCTCCCTCGGATGGGGCTTCGTGCTGCCTACGAACGACACACACCTGCACGCTCCAGAGCCGCTATCTCCTACACTCGCGGTGCCTGAGTTCCGCTAGCTCTTGTCTTCTGCCCCGTCTCCTTTTCGCATATCTGCCAGCTGCCCATGCACAGCGCGGCAGCCTGCGGGTGAAACCTTAGGCCTTTCAGTACCACAATGAATATCGTTAAGAACTTGTCCATCCGTGCAAAGCTCATCGGCAGCTCGCTACTCACTGCAGGTTTAGCCAGCGTCTTGCTCTTCATCGGATTATCAGCCATCCAAGACTTGAAGGTGGTGGAGGAAAATGCTGGCATCATGTACGACAACATGATTGTGCCGCTCGCCATCACCAGCGAGATTGCAGAGAAGTCACAGCGCGTCCGCATCAACCTGCGCGACATGGTGCTCACGGATGATCCCGAGCAGGAGCAGTACTTCGGCGACCGCGTCATCGGCATTGGCAACGAGATCACTGACCTGCGGCGCGAATTCGAGGCGGGCATTCTCTCCCAAGAGATGCGTGACGCCTACGACAATTGGATGACGGCCCATCAAGAGTACCAAGTGTACCGCGATCAGGTGATGGCCTTGGCCTATGCCGAAGACCAAGACGACGAGGCGCGCGATCTGCTCGAAGGCGCTGCCTTCAACGCGGCCCAAGCCGATATCGCTGCCCTGCAGAATATCATCGACATGAAGAAGCAGCACGCGGCTGACTTGGACACCAACACCGTCAACATCACCACAGGGTTTTCGCAACGCCTTACCATCTTCTTCGGATGCTTCATGCTCTTCACCTTCCTCATGGGCATCTTCCTCGCACGGCACATTGGCGGTCCGCTGAAGGGTCTGGCCGGCAAGGCACAGCAGATCGCAGAAGGGAACTACAACGTGGACATGACCGCCACACGAGGCGATGAACTGGGGCAGCTTTCGCAGGCCTTGGGGACCATGCTCGTGCGGATCCGCGAGACGCTCGCCCGATCCGAAAAGCTCGCCGACGAGGCCCACCGGGCGGCGAGGCGCGCCGACGAGGAAAGCCGGGCTGCCAAGGCGCAAGAGGCCTACCTCAGTGAACGCGTAGAGACGCTGCTGGGGTACATGGGGCGTTTCGCCGAGGGCGACCTCACCATGCGGCTCACGGCAGAGCGCGACGACGAGATCGGGCGCCTCTACACGGGCTTCAACACGGCCGTGGCCAACACGCGCACCCTCATTGAGCACGTTCAGGTGGCCGCCGGAGAAACGCAGCAGACCAGCAGCACCATTCGCACGGAGACCGACCAACTGGCGCAAGCCGCCCGCCAGCAAGCGTCGCAGTCCTCTGAGATCTCCGTGTCCATCGCCCAGATGTCTGATACGATTGTGGACCTCGCCACCAACGCCAGCCGCACCGCCGACGTAGCCCAGGAAAACGGCGCAGTGGCCGAGCAAGGTCGCGTGGTGGTCGCGCAGACGACGGCCAAGATGAACGAGATCGCCAACATGGTCAGCCAGTCCGCGGAGACGGTAGGACGGCTCGGCGAATCGAGCGAAGCCATCGGCGAGATTGTGCAGACGATCCAAGACATCGCCGACCAGACCAACCTGCTGGCCCTCAATGCCGCCATCGAGGCGGCGCGCGCGGGCGACCAGGGCCGCGGCTTTGCTGTCGTGGCCGACGAGGTGCGCAAGCTGGCCGAGCGCACCAGCCACGCCACCCAGCAGATCGGCGATATGATCCGCCCGATCCAGCACGAGACCGAATCGGCCGTGGCCGACATGAACCGGGGGCGCCACGAGGTGACGGAAGGCATTCGGCTGGCCAGCGAGGCGGGCGACGCACTCGGCCGCATTGTAGATGCCAGCCAGCGGACCATCGAGCTGGTCTCACAGATGGCGGTGGCGGCTGAGGAGCAGTCGGTCACGAGCGAGCAGATCGCCCGCAGCATCGACGACATGACGGCGCTGATCCAGGCCAGCTCTGACAGCGCGGAGACGGTAGCCGTGGGCATCGACGCGCTCGCCACCCAAGCGCGTGGGCTTTCGGACCAGGTGGCTACCTTCCAGGTGGACGGCACGAGCACCCAGCGCCCTACACTCCGCCGCGCCGCATGAGTGCGCTGCGGCCACGTGGCTAAACGGTACCATGGCTTCCAAGTAACGGCGGGTGCATCGCGTTGATGTACCCGCTGTTCGTTTGGCCCCCTATACCTCTGTCTCCAACTTGGCGCGGTAGTAGGCGGCTTGTTCGGCTCGCCCCCACGCCTCGTAGAAGGCGACCATGTCGCGGAGTACCGCCAACGCTACACGGTGCCCACGCTCGTCGAGCGCAGCATACGCTGCGGTGAAATGCGGCTCTGCCTGGGCGTATGCGCCCTGCTGCTGCAAGGCCTTGGCGAGGCTTGCCTGCGTGAACGCCGTCCGCGCATGCCCTTCGGGTAAGCGTGCGACGCGGATGGCCAACGCCTTCTCAAACGCCTCCGTCGCTTCGCTGAACCGTTCCTGGCTGTGGTACAGCCGTCCGTACTGGTGCAGGCTGTATGCTACGCCGAGTCCGTCGTCGCCTTGTACCGTGCGGTATACTGCCAAGGCGTGACCGAGTAGACCCGCCGCCTCGTCGAGGTCGGCAGGCGCGCCGCGCTCGATGAGCAGAACGGCCAGGCTGCTTCGCGTCTGCGCCACCTTGGCATGCTGGTCGCCAAGGCGGTCGCGTTCAATGGCGAGGGCATCGCGATACAACACCTCGGCAGCGTCCCGGTCTTTGTAGTGCGTGTGCTGGATGACCGCACGGTTGATCATGTTGGTCGCCACCGAGGGATGATCGGCACCTCGCAGCGCTCTCATGGGCTCAAAGATGAGCAGGTGCAGCGAGTCGGCCTCGGCGTAGCGCCCGCGGTTCTGCAGGGCCGTCGCGAGGTTGTTCATGGAACGCAACGTGGTAGCATGTGCGAAGCCGAGCGCGGCTTCATGGATGGCCACGGCCTGACGATGGACGGCGATAGCACTATCGGGCTGCCCCAGGCGCCAGTAGACGTTGCCCAAGCTGGAGAACGCTTCGCCCGTCTCGGGATGGTCGGCCCCCAGCACGTGCTGGCGGATGCTCGCAGCCTCCTCGAAAGCGGTCTGTCCCTCGCGGAGCCGCCCACGGCTGATGTAGAACTGCCCGAGGTTGATGAGGGCATTGGCGGTGGATCGGTGTTCTTCGCCCAGCACGGAGCGGTAGATGGCGAGCGCGCGCTGGATGGCTGCTTCGGCCTGCTCGTGCTGTCCGGTTCGCGCCAGCGTACGCGCCGAAGACACCAGCGTACTGGCCACTCGGGGATGGTCAGGGCCCAGCCGCGCCTCGTTGATGGCAAGCGCCTTCTGGTAGAGCGAATCCGAACCCGGCAGGTCGCTGGTGGCCCACTTGAGCATGGCGAGGTTGTTGTACAGGGTGGCCACACTCGGGTGCTCGGGGTCGTACAGGCGCTGCCGTAAGGCCAGCGATGCCTGAAAGAGCGAATCGGCGGCGCCATACTGGCTACGATAGTAGAGCAACAGCCCGAGGTTGTTCTGCGCTACCGCCGTCTCGGGATGGTTGGGACCGAGGACACGCAGGCGGCCCGCCAGCACGGTGCGAAAGAGCGAGTCGGCGGCGGCGTAGCGCCCCACCGCTTGCAGCACGCTGGCCAGCCTGCTTTGCGCCGTGATGGTCGCCTCGTGGTCTGGGCCAAACAGGCGGTGGCGCACCGCCAGCGCATCCCGGTATGCCGCTTGGGCAGCCGCATAGCGCCCCACCTCCTGCAGCACCATGCCCTCCTCCTTGCGTGCCTGCGCGTACGCGGCAGACCCGATGCCCGCTGCCGCCCGAATGGCGGGAATCGCCTGGGCGAGCAATGAATCGGCGAGGCCGTAGTCGCCCTTGGTGCGAGCGGTGGCCGCCAGCTCAACCTGCGCCATCGCCGTCTGCTCACTGCGACGGCCCAGCGACGCTTCAAGGGCCTGTGCGCCTGCCGTGCCCAGCCGCTCAGCCTCGTCGTAGTGGCCCAACGAGCGGTACACCGTCCCCAGCGTGGCTAGCAGTTCGCCTTGCACGTCGGGTTGAGCGTTCAAATCACGCTCCAGGCGCGCTGTACCCGCGGCCAGCACGGCCTGCACCGGCACGTCTTGCCCCTGCATCTCTTCAGGCGAAGCACTCTTGAACAGATCGATCAAGACGGCCTTCACGTGCTCGGCCCGGTCGCGCTCTGCGGCAACACGCTGCGTCTGAATCAGCATGACGAGGCTGAAGGCAAGCAGCAGCAGCGCCATGCCTGCACCCGTTGCCACTGGCAGGCGATGGCGCTGCACAAACTTGCGCATCCGATACCCCATCCGATCGGGCGAGGCCTGCACGGTGAGCCCGTCGAGGTGGCGCTCGATGTCTTGCTTGAACTGCGCGGCCGAGGCGTGGCGGCGGCTGGGCTCCTTGCGCATCGCCATCAGCACGATGTTGTCGAGGTCGCCCGTGAGGCGGCTGCGGAGCTTGCCAAGCGGCAGCGCACGCGCCTGACTGATCGTCTCAGGCGTCGGCGTGATTGTACCCTCGCCCACCTGCTCGTCCGTCCAACTGACGGCTGTAGAAGGCAGCGACGGCGCCTCCTCGCAGATGACCCGCTCGATCTCGCGCTGCACCCGCGTGCCGATGCGGTACGGCCGGTGCCCGGTGAGCAGCTCGTACAGTAGCACGCCGAGCTGATACACGTCTGACACAGTGGTGAGGGCGCCACCCGTCACCTGCTCGGGGCTCGCGTACTCCGGTGTCAAGATGCGTAGGCCCGTGCGCGTCATCGGCATATCGGCCCATCCCGCACTATCATCGGCGAGCAGCTTGGCGATCCCGAAGTCGAGCAGTTTCACGGTGCCATCAGCTGTGACGAGGATGTTGCCCGGCTTCAGGTCGCGGTGTACGATCAGGTTCTGGTGGGCGTACTGCACGGCGTCGCAGACGGTCTGAAAGAGTTGCAGCCGCGCGTCGATCGAGAGGCGGTGGGTGTCGCAGTAGCGGTGGATGGGCAGGCCGTCCACATACTCCATCGCGAAGTACGGCGTGCCGTCGGGCGTGACGCCGCCGTCGAGCAGCCGGGCGATGTGGGGGTGCTGGAGCCGTGCCAGCAGCTGCCGCTCGGCCAGGAAGCGGGCGCGCATCCGCTCTGAGGTGGCGTGGCGCTGCATCATCTTGAGCGCCACCTGCTGCTCGAACTGCGCGTCGGCGCGGCGCGCGAGGTAGACCACGCCCATGCCGCCCTCGCCCAGCAGGCGCACCACCTCATACGGCCCCACCCGCGTGGGCACCGCTGGCACATCTGGCACCGCCAGCGCCATCAGGTCGGAGGGCGGGCACTCCAGAAAGGTGTTGGCCTCATCGTGCGCAGACAGCAGCGACTCCACCTCAGCGCACAGGTGGGCATCTGCCCCGCAAGCCGCACGCACCAAGGCGATACGCTCAGCAGGTGGGCACTCCAGCGCTTGAAGAAACAGCGCTTCGACGGCGTCAGGTGATGGGAGTTGGGGGGGCGTGTGGTGGGCGTCTTCAGACATGGCAACACAGTGCGGCTACGGTGCGATGATAGAAACGCGCCGTTTGCCGTGCAATGGGGCCACCCGATGCTACGCCGATTGCCCGGGGTTCACTTCCACTTGATGTTGCAGCCCATGCTCGGCTTCTGCGGCTCGGTGTACGGCGTACCCGCTAGGCAGGCGTCCAACGCGGCCCGCATGTCGCGCCCCGTCACGGGCTTCCTGTTCCCTGGCCGCGAGTCGTCCAACTGCCCGTGGTAGACCAGCTTGAGATCCCCGTCGAAGACGTAGAAGTCGGGCGTACACGCAGCGTCATAGGCTTTGGCGACCGCCTGGCTCTCGTCGTAGAGGTATGGGAACGGATAGCCCAACCGCTCAGCGTGCGTCTTCATACGTGCGGGCCCGTCCTGCGGATACGCCACGGCGTCGTTGCTGCTGATGGCTACGAAGCCGACGCCGCGCGGGCCGTAGTCGTTCGCCAAGCGGATCAGCTCGTCGTTGACGTGCAGCACGAACGGGCAGTGGTTGCAGATGAACATGACCACTGTGCCGTTGGGGCCGCGTACCCCTTCGAGTGATACCTCACGCCCCGAGACTGTGTCGGGCAGGGTAAATTCAGGGGCGGCAGAGCCAAGTTCGACGTAGGTGGAGGGCGTGACAGCCATAGTGACCATTGGATTGCGTTGTAGCACCGAGAGCGCAAACCCACAAGCGCGTGGCGATGATTCACGCACGGCCTGCGCTCACGTGTCGCGGGTCATCTCGCGGTAGAGCCACGCCTTGGCCACCGTCCACTCGCGCTTGACGGTACGCGGCGAGATGCCGAGCACGTTGGCGGTCTCCTCGATGGTGAAGCCGACGAAGTACCGGCACTCCACGATGCGGGCGCGGCGCTCGTTGGCGGCCTCCAGGCGGGTCAGCGCCTCGTCCAAGGCCACGACTTCGTCGGCGCGCTCGTTGCTGAGGCCGAGGGCGTCCTCCAGCGCCACATGCGGGGCGTTGCCGCCGCGCTTCAGGCGTTGGCGGTTGCGGGCGTAGTTGACCAGGATGCGGCGCATGGCCTGGGCGGCGATGGCATAGAAGTGCTGACGGCTCTGCCACTGCACGCGGTTTTGATCGATCAGCTTCAGGTAGGCCTCGTGGACGAGCGCCGTCGTGTTGAGCGTGTGCCCCATCCGCTCGTGGCGCAGGTACCGGTGGGCGAGGTCTCGGAGGTGCTGGTAGACCGCGGGCATAAGCGCATCAAGGGCATCGGGGTGGCCCTCGGCGTACGCGTGCAGGAGTTGCGTGACCTCGGCAGCATCCATGGCGCTGGACGATCGAACGGGGGGAGACAGATCAGCATGGCAGGGGCACAAAAAGTACGCGTCACAAGGCCTGGATGCCAGACGGCCAACTCCTTGTGCGCTGCTGCAGCCTCGGCTCCCATCATGGCCGGCCCCACTTCTGCTCTCCTTCTGCATCCCGGCATCACAGAATGCGGCATCTCAAGGAACTTCACGCCCGCTCGGCTACTACATGCGCTGGCGCCACCTCCCGAATTGATTACCCCTTCGCGGTCATGTTGCAATCCGACCAAGCGATGGAGCAGAACCGCACGCGGGCGCGGGTCTTCTCCATCATTATCCTCGGCATCCTCCTCATCCTGGGCGGTCGCTTGGTCCACCTGCAGGTAGTCGATGCACAGAAGTACACGGGCACCGCGCAGGCGCAATCCATCCGGCCTACGCGTGTCATCCCCCCCCGCGGCGTCATCTACGACCGCAACAACATCCTGATGGTCGACAACGAGGCCTCGTTCACGCTCACTATCACCCCGCGCTACTTCGACACGACCCAGTACAGCTTGCTGGCCTCGCTGCTGGAGGTGGAGACCCAGGTCGTCCGCGCAGCCTACACCAAGGCCCGAGCATGGAGCGCTACCCGCCCCAGCGCAGCCTTTCGCGAGGTGCCGTTCGACGTCTTCAGCCGCGTGCAGGAAAACATGCACCGCTTGAAGGGCGTCGAGTTTGAGGACGCGTGGAAGCGGCGCTACCACACCGAGGCGCAGGCCGCACACGCGCTGGGCTACATCCGCGAGATCAACGACCGCGAGCTGGAGCGCGTCCGCGAAGACGGCTACCAGCAGGGCGACCTCTTCGGCAAATCCGGCATCGAGCGCACCTACGAGTCGTTCCTGCGCGGCGAGTTGGGCGTTGACTTCCGGCAGGTGGACCTCCGCGGGCGCGTCCTCAAAGCCGAGCTCGCCAACCAACCAGATATCCCCGCGGAGAACGGCTATGACCTCATCCTCGCGCTCGACAGCAAGGTGCAGGCCCTGGCCGAGTCGCTGTTCGTGAACAAGCGCGGGGGCGCAGTCGCTATGGATGTCAACACCGGCGGCGTCATCGCGATGGTGAGCATGCCCGACTATGACCCAGAGGTGTTCACCCAGAAGGTCCCCCCCGAGGTGTGGAGCACGCTGCAAGGCCCCACCAAGCCCATGCTCAACCGCGCTACGCTTAACCTGATGCCGCCTGCCTCCACGTGGAAACCCTTCATGGCGCTCATGGGCTTGCAGGAAGGGCTAGTGGGTCCTACGGAGACCATCGTCTGCCGAGGCGGGCACCCACTCGGGGGTGGGCGCAGCATGACCTGTATGGATGTACATGGCCCGCAGGATGCCAAGGATGCCATCCGCACCTCGTGTAACACCTACTTCTTCGAGCTGATGTACCGTGCGCACCTGGGGCAGTTCAAGAAGTACGGCACCATGTTCGGCTTCGGCGTAGAGGCGCCGACGGATATTCCCGAGCAGTCCTCAGGGCTCATCCCCGACTCGGCGTACTTCGATCGCCGTGCGGGAGCTGGAAAATGGGGACCGGGCTGGACCATCAGCATGGGTATCGGCCAAGGCGATATGGGCGTCACACCGCTTCAGCTGGCCCGCTACACCGCTGCCATCGCGAACGAGGGCACGTTGCATAGCCCCCACCTCGTTGCAGCGCTACGCAATCCTCAAACGGGTGAGACCATACGCCCCACCATCCCGCTGCCCGAGCACGCCAACATCGACCCCGAGTACTACGGAGTCGTCAAGGAAGGCATGCGACAGGTGATGGAACAGAGCAGCGGGCGGCTCTCGCAGATCCCTGGCATCGCATCAGGCGGCAAGACGGGGACGGCGCAGGCGCCCGGCACCAACCGCACCGACCATTCGGTCTTCATCATGTTTGCGCCCTTCGACGATCCACAGATTGCCGTGGCGGTGCAGTGCGAGAACACCGGGTTTGGCGGCAGCTGCGCGGCGCCCATCGCCAGCCTGATGGCGGAGCAATACCTCAAGGGCGAGATCCCCGACTCGTACGAGAAGACGCTGCGCATGAATCGCGCCCTGGCCGCCGTCAGCCAGCCCCTCCCCACGGCCAACCGCGACTGAGTCTATGTACCGCAAACTCGACTGGATGCTGCTGGGCAGTTGGCTGGGCTTGGTCATCATCGGCCTGATCTCGATCTACAGCACCACGTACGGTCCAGCGCGCGAGTTCTTGCTCGACAGCGTACAGGAAAACTTCCAGAAGCAGTCCATGTGGCTCGTCGTCTGCACGGTCGCCATGGGCATCACGCTGGCGTTGCCAGTGCGCTTTCTGCGCGCGCTGGCGTACCCGGCCTACCTCGTCTCCTTGCTGCTGCTCGTGGCGGCGCTGCTCTTTGGGCGAGAGATCAACGGCGCTACGTCCTGGCTGCACATCGGCCCGGCCAGCATCCAGGTGGCCGAGGTCGCCAAGGTGGGCACCGTCATGGCGGTAGCCCGCCTCCTCAGCAGCCGGCGCTCGGGTGAGTACGTGCGCTACGCGCTGTTCACCATCGCGCTCGTGATGCTCCCCGCCACGCTCATCCTCCTGCAGAACGATACAGGCACGATGCTGGTCTTCGTGGGGCTGATCCCGATCCTGCTATTCTGGAGCGGCATCCCGGTGAGCATCGTGTCGCTGCTGATTGCACCCGCAGTGGTGGGCTACTTCGCGATTGTCTACATGCCGCTGGCCATCGCCTTCGCGGCCATCTTTACGCTGGCCATGTACTGGTTCACGAAGGACCGCAAGTTGACAGGCGTGATGGGCGTATTCACCGCTGGCACGGCGCTCGTAGCCGCCATCGCCATCACGTCGATTCTGGCGCCGCACCAGATCGACCGCATCAAGTCGTTCACCAACCCCGAGGCCGACGAGTACCGCCAGGGCGTAGGCTTCCACCTCGTGCAGTCGAAGGCGGCGATTGGGTCGGGCGGCGTGTTCGGGCAGGGCTTCATGCAAGGGCCGCAGACGCAGGGCCAGTACATCCCCGAGCAGTCGACCGACTTCGTGTTCAGCATCGTCGGAGAGGAGTTTGGGCTGGTGGGCGGCATCGCCGTGCTCGTCTTGTTCGGCATCATGCTCTTGCGGCTGACCGCGATCACGCTGGAGGTCAAGCACCAATTCCCCACCATGATTGCCGTGGGCGCGACGGGGATATACCTCATCCACGTCTTCGTCAACATGGGCATGGTCATGGGCATCTTGCCTGTGATCGGGATACCGCTGACGTTCGTGTCGTACGGCGGCTCGGCCCTGCTGGCCAACTCCGTGCTGCTCGCCCTCGTCCTCAACCTCCACATGCGGCGCGACGACTTCTCCATCTATGGGTATTGATTCAGTCTCCAGTCTCAGGTGTGCAGGGCGCAGGTCGTGGTAGGGGCGGCGGAAGGCATCGCTGCGTTTGAGGCCTCGCGCCAACGCCTGGAGGTAGTCTTTCCTGAGGTTCTGGCTAGCCTGCAGCAGGACGGCGCCCACTACGCCGACGGCTTCTATGAGCGTAGCCTGCTACAGTATGGCCGCTGGGTGCAACACGCACACGGGCGACTCTCCCCTGCGGTCGTGCATATCCGCAGCGCCTTGGTCGAAGGCCTCGCGCTCCACGCGCATCGCCGCGAGGGCCACTGGTTTGGCGCTACCTCAGACGCCACCCCCGACGCTGCTTACCGCCTCGCTGGGCGCTTGCCGCTCACCGAGGAGCCCGCCGTGGCCGTCCCAGTGCCTACCGTCCCCGTGCCTACCGCGGCACCCGAAGCACCTCTTCGCGCCCTGCTCGAACGCACCGCTGATCTCGCGTTTAGCCTCAGCGATCAGATCGCCAGCCTACGGATTGACGTGCAGTCCCGCCTGCGGCAGACGCTCGTGGTCAACACCGATGGCGTGGCGGTCCTGAGCACCCAGCCTTTGACCGAGTTGCGCGTCGAGGTCGACGTCCGAGGCGCGCACGGCCGAACGGCGGGCACAGCGCAGCGCGCTGTCGTGGGGCTGGCGGAAGCGTTCGATGAGGATGTGCCAGCGCGCATCGCGCGGGACGCCGTTGCTCAAGCGCAGCGCTTGAGGGATGCCAGACCACTTACGGCAGGTAGCTATCCCATAGTGCTCGCTGCGGGGTGGGGCGGCGCATGGCTGCACGAGGTCGTGGGGCACCACCTCGAGGCCGATGTTGCGCTGGCGCACACCACCGCC
Source organism: Bacteroidota bacterium (assembly GCA_038747545.1). Taxonomy (GTDB): domain Bacteria; phylum Bacteroidota; class Rhodothermia; order Rhodothermales; family JBCCMF01; genus JBCCMF01. The sequence continues at coordinate 4,823 of JBCDJT010000047.1, read as the reverse complement.
ATGTCCACAAACCCGATCGCCCCGACATACATCACTCTCCTCGATGACGGCACACATCCCGACGGGCGGGCCTCCGCCTCGCACGACGACGAGGGGACGGCGACGGGCGAGACGACCCTCATCCGCGAGGGGCAATGCCTGCAATGGCTCACAGACCGGACTCACGCGGATCGATTGGCGATGCTACCAACGGGCAACGGGCGGCGTGCCTCGTATGCACATCCGCCGCTGCCGCGCATGACCAACCTCTACTTAGCTCCCGGCACAGACAGGCCCGATGCACTCGTCCACACTGTGCGCGACGGCCTCCTGGTCCATGAGTTGGGACGAGGCGTCGTCGACATGGCCACCCAGACGTATCGGATGCACGTGCGCGAGGGTAGCCGCATCGAACAGGGGCGGCGGACGCATGCGGTGCGCGATGTGTGGCTGGAGGGCCCCATCGACGGCGCCTTGTTCAGCATTCGCGGCGTGGCCAATGATGGCTTCCTCGATCGGCACCGGGGGCGCTGTGTGAAGCACGGCCAGCAAGTGCCCATCAGCTGCGGTACGCCAACCCTGCTGCTCTCCACCCTTCGCGTCTCTCCCTCCTGAAAGCCCCCACCACCACCGTCCCTGTCTCACTACCTGCGACGGCACACTTTTTGTCATTCCTTCACGTACAACCGCATGGGAGTCGTGACGTCGTAAGGTGTAGTAGATCCACAGGGCAAAACGAGCGCCCTCGCTGGTCGTGCAGCCCGTGCCCCGTGTAAATCTGTTAACCCACTTGCCAATACTGTAGCGTGTGCTACACACCCTCCAAGCCGTTGGGCACCTATTATGAGTGAAGCCGTCTGGAAAAAGAAAGCCCGCGACCCGCTGAGCAAGCGTGTGCTGATCGTGGCCTGTGCCGAGGTCGCCTTCTTCATGGTGGCATGGCTGGTGATGACAGCCGTCAGCTGACCGCGAGAACCTGACCGACGCGCTGCGGTAGCATTTGTACTGATTTATGCTGCCCGCCCGCCTCTCTGTCATGGCCCAGACCGATCTTGCGGCACCAGACGCCGCCGTGACCCAGCGTATCCATGCCCTCCCCGACTTCGAGTTGGTGCGTCTCATTGAGCAACGAGACCTCTACACCCCCGAGGCGGTCACCGTGGCTGTGGCTGAGGCCGAGGCACGTGGCGGCATCGCGAAGCTGAAGACACAAACCGACCTCCTGCGCATTACCCCGCACAAGCGCCGCTGGGGTCGCGCCGCCGCCAACGCCTTCGACCGTGCGCTGACCTGGCTGCTGGGCCGCCCGCCGTCGGACCGCTACCCCGCCTTAGGACACGTGGCCATGACCATGCGCGTGCTGTCGTTCGTCTTCGGCGCCATCTCCGTCTTCTTTGTCGCCAAAGGCCTCGGGCAGTTCATGTCCGGTGGCTTCGACCAGTGGTTCCTGCGGCTCTTCGAGGCACTATGGTCTACGCTGGCGTTCGTGCTGCTCTTCGGCGCCTCCGAGGTGATCCACCTCCTCACCGACATCGAACGCAACACCCGCGAGTCGCGCAACCGCCTGCGGCGCAGCGACCGGGGCTGACCTTCATGCCAGCGCGAGCGCGTGGTACTCACTCAGCAGGCGCTCCAGGTCGCTGCGGTACTTGCGCAGCACGCGTAGATCCACGCTGTTCTTGTGCTGCCCCGGCACCATGTCGAGCAGATCCATCTTCTTCGGCTGGATGACGAGGCGATCCCAGATCAGGCCGCGCCGGATATGCACCGAGAGCAGCGCAGGCGGCTCGATCTTGATGATGTCTTTCTCCTCGTCCACAATGCCCAGCAGCACATTCTTGACCTGCACGACCAGGAAGCCGTCATCAATGTAGACGAGGCCCTTGACTTCGCGGAGGCCCACGTCGGGCAGCGAGAAAGCGATGCGATTCATGGAGGAATGGGACGCTGAGGGGAAGGGGCCAGCCCGTGCCTACACGAGCCGGCGCCCTTCCGGGTTGCGGCCGTTACAAGCTCGGCAACAGCATGACGGCATTCTGCATGAGCCGCGTGGGCCCGAGCCAAAACATGCGGTACTGCGTGTTGTCCACCAGGAAAACGACCTGGCCGCGCCCCACCGACTGGACGCCGGCAAAAACTTTGTCGGCCAGCTTCTCTTTGTTCTCTGGCGAGGCATAACCCGATGCCACCAGATTCTCGGCATCGCCGTCGTAGTAGCCCACCATCCGGTAGCTGCGGCTGGGCTCGAGGGCGTTCGTGTTCTGCTTCAGGCTGTACACGGTCTCGGGCAAGCCGAACGCCAGCGGATGCGACGTGTCGAGGCGAGCGCGCACCGCCGATCCAGGCACGCGGCGCAACCCCGACGAGTCAGCGCGGGCGCTGTAAGGGCCTACATCGGCGGGCTTCAGTGCGGGGCGCTTTTTCTTGTCCTCCTCGCTCATCTCGGGCGCCTTCGCCATCTCTACTGAGGTCAGCCCCGACTGCCCTTCGGTGAAGAAGAGCGCCGAGCCCTCGGTGCCAATGAGCGTGCCGCCGTCGCGCACCCAGTGCTGGATGCGCGTGAGCGTGGTGGAATCGAGGGCGCTACCCAGGCCGAAGGCGCCGGGCAGCAGTAGCACGTCGTATTCGTTCAGGTCAAGGCTGCCCACGGCGTCGGTGCGGATGCGCGAGATGCCGAACTCGGTGAAGCGGTCGAAGAGGTACCACAACTGCCCCGCCGTGTACGATGAGAACGGCGCATCCACCATGAGCGCCACCTTGGGCTGATGCAACGGCGCACTGCTGCGCGACGCCAGGTCTACGCCATCCGACGCGCGCCCGGTGTCCATACCGATGATCTCCACGCCCGTCTCCTCGGCGATGCGCTGCATGTCGGCGGCGATACGGGCGCGGTGGTCGTAGTTGCGGCCGTTGAGCACCACGAGCGCGCCTGCGGCCAACGTCTCGCCTCCGATGGTCGATGGCTCTTGCAGGCTGCGGACGCGGTAGCCGTCGCGCCAGAGCGCCGCCAACGCGTTCGGCGCCTTCGCCTGCTGCCAGTCGATCACGTAGCCGTACTGCGCATCAGGGTTGGTGAGGCCCGCCGGACGGGTCGGCGGCGCGTCGAGTAGCGTGGTCGCCACGCTGGGCGGGGAGGTGGTCCAGGCGGCATCCAGGTTGTACGCCAATGGCGCCGACCACGACGCCATGTCGTACATCACCGAGTCCTCGATCGCCATCTGGCGCTGCATCAGCGTGTTGATGAAGATGTGCTTCGGCTGATCGGTGCGCACGATGAAGGCGCCCGCGTCAAACGTCCGCCGCTCCGTCTCGCCCGACCAGTAGCTCCGTGCATTGCCCACGGTGAAGTCGGCATCGGCACGGTGTACCTCAATGTCGTGGTCAAGCATTAGCTTGACGACGTCGTACGTGTAGTCGTCCTCGTTGTCGGCTAGGATGTAGGCCGCCGTCTCGCTCTCGTTGGTCTTCGGCAGGAAGAAGTCGCGGAAGTACTGCTGCAGCTCGGCGCGCTGCTCGGCCACGACGCGCAGCGATGCCATCGACGTGGTGTAGTGGTCGAAGATGCGCTGCTGGAGCGTGAGCACGTAGCCGTCGTCGGTGTCCACGGCGCGCCCACCGCGGCTGTGCCCGCCCTGCTCCGTTAGCATACCGATGGCGCCCATGATGCTGGGGTACGACGAGCCGTAGCCCGGGTAGAAGAAGTCGAAGACCTCGCGCGTGGCATAGTTGATCTGGTGCTTGTCGAACTCCTCCACGTTGGCATTGCCGAAGACTTCCGCCCAGTAGTCGTAGGCATCGGGCAGGTTCAGGTTGCGCGGCGGCACGCCTGGCATCGTGAAGTAGTTGGCGTTGAAGCCCTGCTCGTGGTAGTCCACGTGGATCTGCGGCAGCCACTCGTTGTAGCGCGCCACGCGGCCCTGGCTCTCGGGGTGGATGAGCCACATCCAGTCGCGGTTGAGGTCAAACCAATAGTGGTTCGTGCGCCCGCCCGGCCAGATCTCGTCGTGCTCCAGATCGAATGGGTCCGTCGCCAGCATGTGCGCCTGCGACGACTTGTACCAGTACACATAGCGGTCGCGCCCGTCGGGGTTCATGCACGGGTCGATGATGACCACGGTGTCGTCGAGGATCTGCTGCGTCTCGGCGTCCATACCTGCGGCGAGGCGGTAGACGACCTGGATGGCGGTCTCACCCGTGGAGGGCTCGTTGCCGTGGACATTATAGCCCATCCATGACACCGCGGGATTGCTGCCAATGATGGCGCTGGCATCCGCATCCGAGAGCGCCGTGCCGCTGGCGAGACGCAGGTTCGTCGTGCGAATCTCGTCGATGCGGTTATGGTTCGCGGGCGACGTGATGGTCAGCGTGTAGAGCGGGCGGCCTTCGTACGTGCGCCCGTACTCCTCCATCGTCACGCGGTCTGAGGCCTCGGCAACGGCTTCAAGGTAGTCCACCATCTGGAAGTGCATGGTGTACTCGGTCCCCATCTCGTAGCCCAAGAAATCGGCGGGCGACGGAATGGCCGGGTCGAAGGAGATATCGGGGTTGAGTTGGAAGCGCGGCGAGAGGAGCTGCGCGAACGCGGAGGTGCTGAAGCCTGCAAAAAGCAGGAGGAGTACAAGGCGTTTCATGTGGGGCGTGTATGGATGCAACGTGTAGCGCTTCAAGATACGCGATCCCCACCACAGGATCAGAGCGCACAAAGGAAACCGCTTGAATCTATGCTATAGCGGTGGTCACACGGATTGAAGTCATATCTTGAGCACCCCCATCTACCGCCCTAGCTCCCGCTCATGCCGGCTCCCATATCGCTCGATCTCCGCCAGCGCATCGCTGATACCCTC